>JAHFMK010000077.1 GCA_023264435.1 Candidatus Kaiserbacteria bacterium | reverse complement strand
CTCGTATTTTAATACATTATGATAAACAATAAAAAAGTCGTTGCAACCATTGAAGGAAGAATGACCTCAACACGTCTTCCGGGTAAAATAATGATGCCACTCTGTGGAAAACCAGTAATGCAGCATATGATAGAACGACATCGTCGCAGTACGTTTACCGACGAAGTTGTGGTTGCAACGACCACGAATGCTGCAGATGACCCCGTGGTTCGTTTATGTGAATCACTGAACTGTCCATATTTTCGCGGGAGTGAAGATGATGTATTAGGGAGGATTGTTGGTACAGGTACAAAGCACAACGCTGACATATTGGTACAGGGGATGGCCGATAGTCCACTCGTGGATTGGCGTATTGTCGACCAGCTCATACAAATGCTTGACGAAGGAGGCTATGATGTAACCAGTAATGAGTTTGATGACGATAAATATCCAGATGGGTTTGATATGCGTGTTTATCGTTTCCCTGCACTACAGTTTATTGAAAAAAAAGATTCTGCACCAGAATATCGTGAGCATGCGGGGTATGAAATACGCAGTGGTGAAGAATATACACGTGGGTTGCTACATGCTACAGGTGATATGTTGTGGCCTGAGTTGCGTCTTACACTTGATACAGCGGAGGATTACCAACTCATTTCTGCCGTGTATGAGGCCTTGTGGCCACAAAATCAAGACTTCAGTGCTGATGACGTTGTGCAGTTTCTTAAGTCCCATCCAGAACTGGTCGCCATTAACGCGAATATAATACAGAAGCAACCGCCACAGTAGTATACGAATACACAAATAGCTAATCTGAAATCAGAGAGGTACTGACGGTGACTCACCAATAAAATTTATGTCACAAAATAAAGAAGAATACGCATTTATACCAACTCGACAACCACGTATTGATGAATCGATGTATCAATCTTTGTACCATGAGTCGATTGAAAACCCAGAAGGATTTTGGTCAGAGCAGGCAGAAAGAGAACTGCACTGGATGAAAAAATGGGATACGGTGATGTCAGGAAGTTTTGAAGAAGGGAATATAAAATGGTTTGAAGGTGGAGTACTCAACGTGAGTTTCAATTGTCTTGATCGACATGTGCTCGAGGGGTACGGACGGCAAACTGCTTTTATATGGGAAAGTAACGGAGGAGAAAGTGTTCATATTTCTTATGAACAGGTGCTTGAAAATGTGTGTCGTCTTGCAAATGTATTGAAGGAGCATGGGGTGCATAAAGGAGATCGTGTCTGTATTTATATGCCGATGATTCCAGAGGCGGTCTATGCGATGCTTGCATGTGCACGTATTGGAGCAGTCCACACCGTAGTTTTTGGGGGATTTTCTGCTGAGGCACTTGCGCTTCGTATTCTTGATGCAGATAGTAGAGTAATAATTACTGCTGATGTAGGGCGAAGAGGGGAAAAAACAATCGCTTTGAAATCATATGTGAATCAGGCACTTACTCAGTGTCCTTTGGTGCGTGCAACGATTGTGGTAAAAACAACGGACGCCGATGTAGAGAAACATTCTACGGATGTTGACTATCACACAGCACTTTCAAAAGTTTCGAGTATTTGCGAACCAGAACGAATGAATGCTGAGGATCCACTTTTCATTCTCTATACATCAGGCTCAACCGGTAAACCGAAAGGAGTGGTTCACACCACGGGTGGGTATCTTACTTACGTAGCATTGACCCATAAATATGCCTTTGATTATCACGAAGGAGATATCTATTGGTGTATGGCAGATGTTGGTTGGATAACAGGACATTCATACATCGTATATGGGCCACTTTGTAATCGAGCAACGAGTGTCCTTTTTGAAGGCATTCCAACATATCCTAACGCATCACGAACATGGGAAATTGTAGAAAAACATCAGGTGACTATTTTATACAGTACACCCACAGCCATTCGCACATTGATGGCATATGGTGACGAATATGTCTTGTCGAAAAATCGTTCGAGTTTGCAAGTGCTCGGTTCTGTCGGGGAACCAATTAACCCAGAAGCGTGGCGATGGTTTTACAATATCGTTGGAGAGAAGCGGTGTCCTATTATTGATACTTGGTGGCAAACTGAAACCGGAGGATTTATGTTGACACCATTACCGTGGGCGGGTATTCAAAAACCAGGATATTGTATGCGTCCTTTTTTTGGAATACAACCTGCTATTTTAGATGAACATGGATCTGAAATAATTGGTGAAGGTTCAGGAACGTTGGTAATGAAAGGTTCATGGCCATCAATCATGCGAGATTTGTGGGGAGAACATAATCGATATCTCGATATTTATTTTAAACCATATCCCGGATATTATGTGACGGGAGATGGAGCTGAATATGATGAGAATGGAAATATTCGTGTCACTGGTCGCATCGATGATGCCATGAACATATCAGGGCATCTTATTGGCACCGCTGAGATTGAAAATGCTCTGGTACTACATGAGTCTGTAGCAGAAGCCGCGGTTGTTGGTGTTCCGCATGAACGTAAAGGCGAATCAATTATTGCATTTGTTATATTGAAAATTGGAAAAGTAGAAACGGATCTTCTTTTTCAGGAAATGATTAGTTTAGTAAAAAAACACGTAGGATCCTTTGCGAAACCTGATCGGATTGAAATTGTGCCAGCACTTCCGAAAACACGATCAGGAAAAATAATGCGACGATTATTGCGTAAAATAGCTACAGGGGAAACTGACACATTTGGTGATATTTCTACGCTCGCTGATTCAGGGGTAATTGATGCAATCATGCATAATCAAAAAAAACACTTTAAATTATAGAACGTATAGAATCAGAGTCTTTAGCTTCGAGGAATATGGTTGGGTTCACTCCATAAATAGTGCCATAGTAAGCACATAATGTAACAAACGAAGCTCTGCACATTCAAGAATATCACGCCCTGTAGAATTCGTATCGTACGTTCCCTCTATGAAGCGTTTTGTTGTGGAAGTATTGCGTTACGTAACTTTTTTCTTTATTTGTTGTTACAATCTGAATATGAAACGCATTGTTATTTCAGGCGGGTTTGACCCAATCCATCCAGGGCATATTGCAATGATTGAAGATGCAAAAAAATGAAGAAAGGTTTTTTTTCAACCATGGGTAGATAGGAAGAAAATACTCGAAGCATATATGCCACACATGCATGCAGTGGATGATGCTGATGGGACTGTGTGCGAAGCACTTCGGCGTATTAGGCCAGACTATTTTGAGAATGGTGGTGATCAAGATAAAACCAATACTCCGGAGCTTACGGTCTGTGATGAATTGGGTATTGAGCCTGTCTCTGAGCTTGGTGGTACAAAATATTCTTCAAGCTCTGCACTCTCAATGTAAAGCAACGAGTGGTGACGCGGTGGGGTTGGTATGATGTTATTCTTGACATGCATAGACTTAAAGTAAAGATGATTCATATTGAGGCAGGGAAGACTCTTTCATTACAACGGCACACTG
>JAHFMK010000076.1 GCA_023264435.1 Candidatus Kaiserbacteria bacterium | reverse complement strand
TAGAAAAATCTTCAAGTCCTACTTTTCCATTTTTACTAATATCAGCGGGAGGATTTGAATTACCCCCTGGTGTGCTCCACCAAAAAATAAGTATTGAAAAATCAGTGAGATTTATCTTACCGTCACGATTTAAATCTGAATTACTTGTTGCCTTACCTGCAACACCAACAAATAGTTGTAGTGCGGTGCCATATATACTTTCAAATTTTGGTGTGGTTGTACTTGTCACGAAATGTGCTTTCAGTGTATGTTCAGCAACAGATACTGTTTTTGTGTCAAATGCAATTGACCAGTTACCAGAAGCATCAGATATCCCTGTAAGTTTTTTGAGTGCATTGTCAACCAGCACCTCAATAATCACATTCGGTACTGATTGACCACTAATCGTAATAATATCACCAGGATTTACATTAGGATTTAATACACGAATAGTTGGAGGAATAAGAATTCCATTCACAGTCGTAATGGCACCCTGTGTCACATCGAATGTAGTGTTCACAGTTGCTGAGCGTGTACCAACATTATCAATTGCAAAAAAACTGAGAGTTGCGGTACCTGGATCTGCATTTGTTTTAAAACTAAAATCACCTCTACTATTTGTTCGAACAGTACCCACAGTTTGTCCGTCAAGTAAGATGGTGACTGTTGCATTTGGAAATGCACGACCCTGAATGCTCACTTGCGTATCTCCAAGTGGTTGATCCTTTCCACCCGAACTTGAACCTCCACCACCCCCAGAAGATCCACCGCCACTATCAGCTAATTCTGCTTTACATGTTGCTGAACAAAAATCTAAACTGACATTATTACCATCATCACATTCCTCATCATAGGAAGTCTGTAGAATGCCATCACCACAGTATGGACCATACTGACATACAGTATTACACTGCCTACCTGCAATGGTTGTGCTGTATACACCAGTCTCGCTAGGAATATCACATGCTTCACCAGCATTCACAAGTGAATCTCCACAAATACTAATGGTTAGTGTTGTAGTCGCAACATGTACTTGTGCATTTACAAAATCAGTATGGAATAGAGTAATTAAAAAAAGTATAAATGCGTACGCACTAATTTTTAGATATACATTCAACATAGTATTTACCGGCGACGTATTCGTATAAAAATAAGTATACAAAGTACAAAAAATACAATAATTGGAATTATGATAGAAAGCTTATGCGCAAGGGAAAGTCCGAGAAAACCAAAACCTGCAGCTTGTAAGGTACCATATGGCAATATACTTACATTTACTTCACCATTAAGCTTTACTTCTTTTTCATTATATACTTCAAATCGAGCAAGATAGCTCCCAGCGGGGAGTTTTGTAGGAAGCTCAGCAAATACTGTATCCGTCTTAAATGGAGCAACATCCGTAATTTTTCCCTTCTTGTGAGTTTCCTCCAAAAGCACATTCCCTGTCTTATCATAAATTTTAAAAACGACATCAGACGGAGCAACTGGTACGTTACCATTATTTTCTATTAACATTTCAAAACGAATTTTTCCAGGGAAATAAAGCCATCCAAATTTGTGTCCTTCATTTAAGTCTGAGATACCAATTTTTCGGACTTTAAAATCTTTAATCTCTTTATCAATAACTGATATATCTACATCAAGTTGTGCTCCAAGCGAAATACTGACAGCACCCTCGGTAACCTTATCATCTGATGGACCAGTCTTAATACGAATGTTTCCTTTGTATTGTTTAAAGTCTGCATTTGCGGGCACTGCAACATGTACCGTCATTGGAATTTTTTGCACGCCAGAAGGTAGTGTAAACACAGTTCCTTCTTTGATAGTAAACCAATCATTAATACCAGGCACATCAATACTTATCGTTGCTTTTAAATCGGTCGTCGGATCACTACGAACCAAATAAATTGTTTGATCGTACACGGAATTACGGGTAAGACTAACATTTGTGACATATGGTGGAGTTACACCAAAACCTGCTTGTACAGAATTTACAAGCATTAAGAACAGTGCAAATGTCCCTATTGTTACACGAAAAAATTTCATTACGCAAAACGCAAGATGCGTTAAGACTAATTATCAAATACTCAGGCTATAAAAGCAAGAACCCGTGCTGTATAAACACGGGTTCTTGCTTTTATAGATAGAGAAAGTGAATGATAATTACCATTGTGAGGAATTACTAACAATTGCAGTAAATGTGTTTTGACCAGTATAACTACCAGCATACGTTATTGTGCCTGGGACACCAATACCCCAATATGCATTAGCTTTTGCTTGTGTTGATGTTGATGTTGATTTAGGAACATTTATATCTACAAATTGTGCTGTCGTGGAAGAAAGTGGCGCTCCTGAACCGTATGCAATTTGTGAAGTTCCGAAATGTTGTTCAGATTCAGGAATTGTTGAAGTCGCAGATGGCGCACAGGGTGATGCATTCGTATATGTTGTACACATAGACGTACCTTGTACATCCTTATCCAAACCAACATTTCCTGTTGCTGCAATTGTTGTTGTTGCAGAAAGTGTCGCATTGGTTTGTCCAGGTTCAAGTGCTCCATATGCGATACTTAATGTGTTAAGCGCAAATGCAAGGAAACTTTTTACTTCAACACCAGATGAGCTTTCGCTCAAAGGTCCATTCGCTGCATTGTTATCAATTGCTTTTACCTGTGCTCGCCAGTCTTGAGTAGAATACTGAGTGGTAGATGCGATACCGTCTGTTGGGTCTGCAATATACCAAAGTGGAAATGTACAATTCCATGTCATATCAGTGTCAGAGGAACCAGTACACGAAGATATAGAAGGTGTGCAGGAGAGATTCCATGTAGTTGTCGCAAGTCCACTTGGATAACAATTATTAGCATTATATGAACCAGATGTAGTAGAACATGTGGTAGAACCAACACCAGAACGATATATACTCAATGCATAATTGGTTATTTCATCTCCTGATGCACCACCTGGAGCATCACAGCTATTATTGTCAGATGTGGTAAAGGAAAGAGTATATCCTGTAGTTTGACCTGATTCAACGGTAAGAACCATATCAGTAGTAGTTGCTTGAACGAGTGAAATAGTTGCAGCTCCTACTGTCGGTGCCACATTACTTACCGTTAGTGTTGAATCAGTACCCTGAGCACCACCAGATGCTTCAAAACCATGATTATCTATGACATATCCAAAAGCACTATAATTTTGATCTTGTGTAGGGATAACAATAGTATAGCTTGAGGAAGCATTTGCAGAAACAAGGACAGTTGATGACGCAAGTAAAGTACCTGTACAGGTATCAGTTATTGTATTAAAGCCTGCTGATGCACATACAATAAGTTTAACAGTATCGGGGGTACCAGAGACATCAGAGTCAGAAGATGTTGAATTAAAGATTACAACCTGACCTGGGTTGGCAGGAGAATTGTCAGTAAACACCGTGAAACTTGGACGATGATTAACTTCAAATGGAGATGAGTTAGTAGCATTTGTTCCCTGTGAATAAGTACTATTACATCGTGGTGAACCTGAGTTACT
>JAHFMK010000075.1 GCA_023264435.1 Candidatus Kaiserbacteria bacterium | reverse complement strand
CAAGATGACGTGATGATGATTTCTATTGAACTTGCGGGATATAGCTGGCTTGACGCTGATAAACTCCGCAAAGCGATGGGAAAGAAAATTCCCGAAGTTATGGAAGCTGAAAAAGAAAAACTCATGAAGGGATTTTTAGAGTACGGAAAACTTTCATCCTCCGTTGCAGAAAAACTCTGGAAGCTCATTGAGCCATTTGCAGCGTATGGATTCAACAAAGCTCATGCCGCAAGCTATGGACGCGTTGCCTATCAAACAGCATATATGAAGGCAAACTATCCTGTAGAATACATGTCTGCGGTACTGACCGCAGACGCTGGAGATACTGAAAAAATATCTGAAATTATTCATGAATGTGAACGCATGGGCATTGAGGTACTTCCTCCTGATATCAATGAAAGTTTTGCTCCATTTTCAGTAGTACCAAAAACAGACACGCACTCTGCAATGATACGCTTTGGACTCACCACCATTAAAAACTTTGGTGAAGGTATTTCAGAGGTAATCATTCAAGAACGAAAAGAACATGGTCAATATCTTTCCCTACAAGATTTTCTCTCTCGCATCACCTCTCGCAATCTCAACAAAAAATCACTCGAAGCACTCATTATGTCGGGTTCATTTGATAGATTTGGTGAGCGTGGAATACTTATGCACAATAGCGAAACATTACTTGCCTTCCATAAAGAAATTTCACAAAGCAAAGAATCTGCACAAGATTCTCTCTTTGGTATGGGTACGGCTTCCATTCATGATCTTGTACTCACTCCTGCAGAACCCGCATCACAAACTGAAAAACTCCTCTGGGAAAAAGAGCTCTTGGGTGTATATGTATCAGGCCATCCGCTCGATGTATATACCGAAGAGCTTGCAAAACGTACGAGTATCGACAGTATTAAAAAAGATATGCGAAATGGCATACCAATAGTCACTGCGGGTATGGTGGAATCAGTTCGTGAACTCCTTACAAAAAAAGGCGACCGTATGGCATTTGTTGTACTTGGTGATAGTCGAGACAGTATTGAGATGGTCGCATTCCCTGAGGTCTACCACGAATACCAATCTCTTCTCACCGTAGGTAGTTGCATTGCCGTCAAGGGCACGCTTTCAATCCGCAATGAGCAACCAAGCATTCTTATTGCAAAAGTAAAGAGTTTGGCTCCACACAAAGACTAGCAATTACTGTGATTGTATATGATAAGTCTCTCTATGTGTTTATAAGCAGAGAGATTATATCGTATTCGTCTTTTGCTAAAATTGTGGTATTTTAATAGATACATAAATCATTAATAGAGTCTAATCATTACGTATGGATATTTCACTCGAACACAAGCGACACACACTTGCACACCTGCTTGCGTATGCAGTCTTGAAACAATTTCCCTATGCCCTTCCTACCATTGGTCCCGCAATTGAGACTGGCTTTTATTATGATTTTGATTTTCGTGCAGGCGAAGCGTTGACCGATGCACACCTTAAAGATATTGAAAAAACAATGAAAAAGACACTTTCTTCATGGAAGTCGTTTTCACATCGTGTTGTAACGCCAGACGAAGCACGCACCGTATTTGAAGGTAATCCATACAAGACCGCACTCATTGATGACCTTGAAAAAGCTGGTGAAACCATCACACTCTACTCCGTGGGAGAGGGCGACCGTGCGTTTACCGATTTGTGTCGTGGCGGTCATAGTGAATTCCCCGCAACAGACATTAGCACTGATGCCTTTGCACTTACAACACTCGCTGGTGCGTATTGGCGTGGCAGTGAAGCAAACACAATGCTCACGAGAATATACGGTATTGCCTTCGACACCAAAGAAGCATTTGATACATACCGTACTCAGCAAGAAGAAGCGAAGAAACGCGACCATCGCAAGATTGGTGTTGAAATGAAACTCTTTACGCTCTCACCACTCGTTGGTTCTGGACTTCCTCTTCTCCAACCACATGGAGCCATCATCCGACATGAACTTGAAAAATATCTTTGGGACCTTCATAAAAATAAAGAATATCTTCGCGTATGGACACCACACATCGCAAAGGAAGTGCTGTACGAAACGAGTGGGCATGCAGCAAAATTTGGTGATGAACTCTTCCGTGTTTCAGGTAAGGAAGAAAAATTTATTTTGAAGCCGATGAACTGTCCGCACCACATGCAGATTTTTGCGGATAACCAATTTTCCTATCGTGATATGCCTGTACGATACTTTGAACCCGCGACAGTCTATCGTGATGAAAAGACGGGACAACTCGCAGGCCTTACGCGTGTACGTGCCATTACCCAAGACGATGGGCACCTCTTCTGTCGTGTCTCACAAATAGATGCTGAAGTCAGTACCATTGTGAACATCATCAAAGAATTTTATAAAACTATGAACCTTCTTGATGGCTATTGGGTGCGTCTTTCAGTACGTGGTGAGGGTGGGCAATATATTGGTGAAGATGCTGTCTGGGAAAAAGCGGAGTCAGCACTTGAACACGCAGCACAGAAGCAATCCCTCAACTACACACGAGTTGAGGGTGAGGCTGCATTCTATGGTCCAAAACTCGACTTTATGTTTAAAGATGCTATCGGGCGTGAGTGGCAACTTGCCACCATACAATGTGACTTCAATCTTCCTGAACGATTCAACCTTTCATTCATCAATGAACTCGGTGAGAAGGAGCGTCCTGTGGTAATTCATCGTGCTATCTCTGGCTCACTTGAACGCTTTATGGGTGTGATGATTGAACACTTCGCAGGAAATTTTCCACTCTGGCTTGCACCCGACCAAATACGCATTGTACCTGTCTCCGATCTTCACAACGCATACGCAACACTCATACATACTGAACTTCGTGCGATTGGTATTCGGGTGTCACTCGATACAAGCAATGAATCAATGGGGAAAAAAATTCGCAATGCGAAAAAAGAGCGTCTTCCCTACTTCGTGGTTGTTGGTGATAAGGAAGTAGCCGAAAAGACCGTGACGCTTGAATCACGAAACGGCACATCGCAAAACATGACACTCAATGTACTTGGCAACCATCTTCTTGCAGAGATTGAGAGTAAGCAGATTAGCTAAACATATCGAGAATAATACATCGTGAGGCACGAAAAAAGCCACATCCGTGGCTTTTTTCGTGCCTGCATTAGATTATCCAAGCACTTCCATCAATCGTTCTTTGTTGATGATTGTCCAATCACCTTCTTTCGGAAACCGTGCCTTCACAGTATTGATGATAGTCACCAGACGTGCATGACGTGCTTCATCATCAGCTTCAAGTGCATATACATGATTAAGTGCATCGCTTGAAATCAAAACATACTGTTCATGAGCAAATGCTTCAAGTGCATGGAGTGCATCGGGCGATACACTAGGAATCACTTCTATTGTTTTTTCTACGGGGAGATTGTTCGGCAATACTGACTCTGCGTTTGGTACTGAGGTAGCACTACTCGCCACTGAGGTAAGTGCCGGTAATGCGTGTGATACAACTGTTGCGGTTGCGACGGTTACAAGTGCAGTTTTCTTGAAGACC
>JAHFMK010000074.1 GCA_023264435.1 Candidatus Kaiserbacteria bacterium | reverse complement strand
CAATTGGTGTTGAAGGTGTATTTTTTGTTGATTTTACACCACCAGCACTATGTATTTTTAGCATAATCATACCTGCAACAACAAGTACTCCAAGTGCGATGTATACGTATTTCATTTTCATATTGGATAGTATACACCATTCTTAAAAAGCCCGCACACGAAGTGTGCGGGCTTTTATATATCCTCTTATTTTAGCTTCTGTTTTCGGAGTCGAACTGATTGTGGAGTAACTTCGAGGTAATCATCGTCACTCATGATTTCAAGTCCAATCTCAATACTGATTGGTCGAAATGGTGTCAGTGTCAACGCATCATCAGAGCCAGACGCACGCACATTGCTCAGTTGCTTACCCTTCGTAGGGTTCACCATCATTGCTTCACCTTTTGAAGTATCGCCAATAACCATTCCTTCATATACCTCAGTACTAGGGCCGATATAGAGCGTACCACGGTCTTGTAGGTTCCAGAGTGAAAAGCCGAGCGCCTTCCCTGTTGCCATTGATATCATTGAACCAACTTGTCGTTTCTTAATTTCACCCGCGTACGGTTTGAAACCGAGCACTTGCGAACAAAGAATACCTTCTCCACGCGTATCAATTACAAACTGACCTTTGTATCCCAATATTCCACGGGTTGGACCTTCGAGAATAAGTCGCACTTGGTCGCCGTGTATATACATATTTTGTAATACAAACGCACGTCGTCCGAGTTTTTCTATTACTGCACCTTGATATTCAGAAGGAATGTCAATCGTTACTTCTTCAAATGGTTCGTATTTTCCATCAGCTCGTTCTTCAATGATCGCTTGTGGCTGTGATACTTGAAGCTCATATCCTTCTCGACGCATGTTTTCAAGCAAAATAGAAATATGCATTTCACCTCGTCCGTACACTTTAAAAATATCTCCTGAACCAAAATCAACTTTAAGTCCCACGTTTACTTCAAGTTCTTTTTCAAGGCGTTCACGAATTTGTCGTGTTGTTACAAACTTCCCTTCACGCCCTGCAAATGGCGAATTGTTCACAAGAAAATCAAGTGCAATTGTTGGTTGGTCTACTGCAATAGCAGGAAGTGGTGCGATATCTTCCTTATCAGTAAGTGTTTCACCAATAAAAATATCTTCAAAACCTCCCACAATGACAATGTCACCAGCGTATGCAATATCTGATTCAACACGCTCAATGCCTTTGAATGTAAAAAGTTTGGTCACCTTACCCTTTCTGACTGCATTTCCATCATGGAGAATAAAAAGATTTTGCCCACTTTTAAGTGCACCTTCATACACTCGCGCAATTGCAAGTCGTCCGAGGAAGTTGTCATACCCGAGATTAAAAACTTGTGCTTTAAGAGTACTTCCCTCTACATATCCCTTTGCAGGTTCTACTTTTTCTAAAATTGTATCAAGAAGTGGGGTGAGGTCTGATGACTCATCTGTAAGTTTTCGCTTTGCAATTCCCTGTCGACCAATAGCATACACGACGGTAAAATCTGCTTGCTCATTATTTGCACCAAGCTCTAAAAAGAGTTCGAGTACTTGTTCTTCTGCCTTGTGTGGGTCTGCTGCGGGCTTATCAATCTTGTTGATAACAACAATAGGGCGAAGACCGAGTTCAAGTGATTTTTTAAGTACAAAGCGTGTCTGTGGCATTGGCCCTTCCTGTGCATCGACAATAAGTAAAACAGAGTCGATTGAGCGAAGTACCCGTTCAACTTCTGAACCAAAGTCCGCGTGACCAGGAGTGTCAACGATGTTTATTTTTGTGCCTTTGTAGGTAACAGATGTATTCTTCGCATAAATAGTAATACCCCGTTCTTTTTCAAGTGAATTTGAGTCCATTGAAGCACCTCCTTCTGACACCGCGCCCGTCTGTTGCATGATGGCATCAGTGAGTGTGGTTTTACCATGGTCCACATGGGCGATAATGGCGATATTTCTTGTTTCTTGTGCTTGCATAAAAATAAAAATTGCCCGTTATGTGGGCGATATATGTATATAATACCTAAAATACTGGTTTTCGTCAATGGAATGGCGTCAGCTAACCAGCAACTTCTCTTTTTCTGGTTTTGAAAGTTTTTTGATGCGGGCTTCCTCTTGTGATGCTTCACTTCTCGTTTTATAAGTGTGTTGATAGACAATCATTTTTGGTTTATTTGCTCGAGTATATTTTGCGCCCAATTTTCCCGAAATATGCTCTGCAAATCGTCGGTTAATGTCTGTGGTAATACCTGTATAGAGTGAGTTATCCTCGCACCGAATAATGTATACGTACCACATCAACCTATCATAAATTCAATTACATCACCATCCTGTACAATGTAATCCTTCCCTTCGGTGCGAAGTTTTCCTTTTTCCCGTGCACCAGTAAGTGAGCCAATTGTAGCTAAATCTTCAAATGAGACTACCTGTGCACGAATATAACGTGTTTTAAAGTCAGTATGAATCTCAGCACCTGCCTCAGGGCCTGTGGCATTGATTGGTACCGTCCACGCATGTGTTTCCTTCTCTCCGGTGGTGAAGTATGACATAAGGCCAAGACGTGTGTAGCAGGCACGAATAAGTGTATCAATACCCGAATCTAACGTTGCATACTCACGTCGAAAAGCAACTTTGTCATCCTCTTCAAGGTCTTTGAGTTCATGCTCAACACCAGCATCAATAAGTACATACTCTGACTCTGTGCTTTCCATAAATTCCATCAATTCATTCCAGCGATTATCATTCGTTTCATCAAAATTATACGCACCATTTTTTTTGTTTAATACGTAAAGAATTGGCTTCATGGTAAGGAGGTGTAGATTTTTCAAGAGAAGTCGTTCCTCATCAGTCACCTGATATGTGCGAGCAAGCTTTCCTTGTTCAAGGTGTGGAAGTAATCCTGTGAGCACGGCTTCTTCTGCAATCGCTACGGCATCACCTCGCTTCGCATCTTTGCCCACATTGCCCAAACGTTTAGAGACAGTTTCTGCATCTGCCATAACGAGCTCAAGATTAATGACTTCAATATCAGAAAGTGGGTCTACCGCTCCATGCACGTGTATGACATCAGGGTCTTCAAATATTCGTACTACTTCTGCAATCATATCCACCTCACGAATATTGGCGAGAAATTTATTTCCTAAACCTTCTCCAGTTGATGCGCCACGCACCAGCCCTGCTATATCTACAAATTCAATAATTGCGGGAATTATTTTTTGTGAACCTGAAATTTTAGAAAGTGTTTCAAGTCGATGATCTGGCACTGCTACCACACCCACAGAGGGGTCGATAGTACAAAACGGATAATTTTCAGCAGGTACTGACTTTTTTGTAAGTGCATTAAAAAGTGTTGATTTTCCAACATTGGGGAGACCGACAATTCCAACTGATAATGACATATTTTGTTATGAATGAATGAATTATAAAATAGTAATGCTCTTGCGGTCGACCTAATTTTTAAGAAGACGATAGTCTACTATAAAAATGGAAGTACTCTTGTGGCAGACATTGTCTCACAGACTAACAGATTTTATACTTTTATGAAAGAGTATGACAAAAGTCATAATTTTATATTATATATTGAGTCATACGGGAATCGATAC
>JAHFMK010000007.1:4211-14328 GCA_023264435.1 Candidatus Kaiserbacteria bacterium | reverse complement strand
TTCGTATTCTCATGAGCGTTCTCAATTATGAGAGTGTCATATGTATGTGAACTTATGCATAATTTGATACACTATACCTATGAAAATATTTTCGTGGAACGTCAATGGTATTCGTGCGGTAAAGAAAAAAGGTGACCTCGATAGGTTTATCGCTACCTATGCTCCCGATATATTGTGTTTACAAGAGACAAAGGCAAATAGAGATCAGCTTGAGGTTGATTTGCCAGAATATGAAGAGTACTGGTGCTCCGCAGAAAAAAAAGGATATTCAGGCACCGCAATTTTTACAAAAATACCGCCAATGCGTGCTATAAACGGTATTCCCCAAGAAATTGCACAAAAATACCAATTAGTAGATACGTATGGAGATACTACCAATGAAGGCCGTGTAATAACGCTTGAATTTGAACATATATACATAACGAGTGTATATACACCGAATGCAAAAGATGACCTTTCACGTATATCAATGCGGACACAATGGGACCCCGCATTTTTGGAGTACATGAATATGCTTCAGAAAATAAAACCAGTTATTTTTTGCGGAGATTTAAATGTCGCACATACGGAAGATGACCTTGCTCGTCCAAAAGAAAACGAAGGCAAAAAAGGATTTACACAAGAAGAGCGAAATGGTATCGATTCAATTATATCTTCAAAATTTGTAGATACGTTTCGAATGTTTATAAAAGGAAATGGAAACTACACATGGTGGTCACATTGGGGTGGTGCTCGTGAGCGAAATGTAGGTTGGAGAATTGATTACATTTTTGTTTCAGAAGCCCTTGCAACAGTGGTGCGTAAGGCAGAAATACATACGCAAGTTTTTGGAAGTGACCATTGCCCGATTTCCATTGATGTGGGAATAGAAATTTAATGGCTTAAAAAAAGCCCATATATGCAATGTCCTTTATAAAGGACATTGCATATATAGTTATCAACAGTTATCCACAAGTATGTCCTTTACACAAAGTTATAAAGGACATACTATATATGCAGGCCCAGCAAGGGCGAGCAGGAATCTCTCTCACGAGAGAATCCCCTTAAAGAGCACATTATAAAAATTGAGTTAATACCTCCAAAAAAAACTCTATGTACATCACACAAAGGTGAGAGACGTTCGAATCATTTTGATTCACGCGATGATCACCAAAACTAAGACCAAACGAGTCACATCATAGAAACGTACCCACATTGGTACAAATCTACAGGAACTTATGTTCCACACATGACTCAGAAGACCACCCCATAAAGCCCGTTGGATCGGGCTCCGACATACACCACAGTCGGCATCCGATCCCACGGGCTTTTTTATATATAATGAGATTGGTGTAAGGATGTTCTGGTGGTATATCATAATGGTGAAACAAAATCCCCCTGAAACACGAAGTGTTTCAGGGGGATTTTGTTTCACATTGTACTAATCAACCTTATGCTTCTTGTGTAACTGTATAACTGCTTCGGCTTCCTCGGCATCACGCTTTATTTTACCCTGTTCACCAAGAGATTTTAATGATTCAAGAGGCATATGCATAAGTTCCACTGCTTTTTTTTCAAGGTATTCAGCGGTATTCAGTGCAGGATTATCGAGTATCTCTTCAAGAAGAGCATGTAGTGTGAAACCAAGTTTTGGTCCAGGTTTCTCACTCGTTATCTCCATGATACGTAAACCGTCAATTTTAAGCATTTTGACTGAAATTGGGTCACGGAGTGCTTCCTCCACCATAGCAGTATATTTGCGTAAGCGAAAAGGCTGTTCTTTTGGTCGTCCTGTACCAATACGGTCACATCGGCGGAGTTTGAGTAAGTCCCAAATATTTTCAGCCCCTACATTTGCAATGGTACGACGTACCGCAGAAAGTGTCACTTGGTCGGGGTCACTAAAAAACATGTGCCACCGTATGAGATTGGTTACTCTATCAACCTTTTCCTTTGAAAATTTAAGGTCTTTGAGTGCCTTTTTTGCAACACGGGCACCAACCACCTCATGTCCGTGGAACGTCCAATCTTTTTTTTCATCTGACCATCTCCGAGTTTCAGGCTTTGAAATATCATGGAATAAACCTGCAAGGCGAATATCAAAATCCCAGTCCTTATCAGCAGCGTGTTGCATAGTGCGAAGGAGATGTTCGTATACATCAAATGCATGTGCCTGATTTTGTGCCACACCAATTCCTCGAAGCAAATCTGGTGCAACATAGGGTAACATTCCTAATTTTTCAAGAAAGACAATTCCCTGCATGGGATGCTTTGAGTTGAGTATACGAACAAACTCATCGCGAATGCGTTCTTTTGAAATACGGCTTAAATTATCACTATTTTCTGCAATTGCACTCATGGTGTCGTTTTCAATGATGAAATCAAGCTCAACGGCAAGACGTACAGCACGCATCATTCGGAGCGCATCTTCGCGAAAACGTTCAGTCGCATTCCCTACGGCACGCAGTAGTTTTTTTTGCATATCGGCTTCCCCTCCATAAATATCAATGATTTCCTCAGTTTTGAGACGGTAGGCAATAGCATTTACGGTAAAATCACGGCGTTTTAGATCCTCTTCAAGTGAAACACCAAATGCAACACTGTCGGGGCGACGAGCGTCAGAATATTCCGATTCGGTGCGATACGGTGTTACTTCAATCACTTTAAGCGTTACTTCTTCTGTTTCACTCACTACACCCACGGTACCAAAGTCGTTATTGATAAATGTCTCAGGAAAGATACTCTCAATTTCCGTCGGATGTGCATCCGTGGTAAGATCCCAATCCTTCGGTGTTCTTCCAAGAATGAGATCACGCACACAACCACCTACCAAATATGCTTCAAATCCCCTACTCTCGAGGGTGTCGGCAACATACTGCACTTCTTTTGGTATTTCACTCCGAATAATCATTGTGTCATTGTAGCAGACAAATTGATTTTTTTGCATTGCAAATTCTTCTTTTTGACGGTAGTATAGAGTTGTACAAAACACCGTACCCATGGTGAAATGGATATCATAACTGACTTCGGATCAGTCGTTCCAGGTTCGAGTCCTGGTGGGTGCACATACTAGCGAAGCCTACTGAGAGGCCAAAAGTGAGGACAATTACATACCAAAATGGTTTAACTTCGCAAGGAATCGAATTTGGGTGTTTTATCTACATTGTAAGCATCATTCTCGGATTATAGAGTTATAACTAACTCACCAAATTTTAGTAATTCAACCTTACAACAAAGGGTATTTTGCTGTGTTTCAACATATGAAAGGAGTACCTTTCAGTATGCAAAAAATAAACAGAAAGTATGCGTTGGTAGACCATATCTTTCTGTGTATATACTCAAATTGAACACATGGAATAGTATATAATATATAGATACTATGATACGTAAAAAAGCCCAGTACGAACAAGCATTGCAATTGCGAAAGCGTGGGTTTACCTACGATGAAATTGCAAAAATCACTGATGTCTCAAAAAGCACCATTTTTCAATGGTTTTCTAGCGAGGCGTGGTCACAATCAATAAAGAAAAAGAACGCATTGCGTGCATCTCAAGAAAATAGTAAACGTATTTCCCTGCTTAATAAAGCGCGAGGTAATCAACATAAAAAGATGTATGCAGAGGCAGAACGATCAGCTGAAACTGAGTACAAGCATTATAAGAAAGATGCATTATTTATCGCGGGGCTTATGATCTATGCAAGTAATGGTGACGTTACGCAGGCAAATCCCATTCGTCTCACGAGCCGTAAGATGGAAAATCACCGTATATTTGTTCGTTTTGTTACTGAATATATGGGTGTTCCACGTGAAAATATTCGTTTTTGGCTCATTCTCTACCCTGAAATGTCACCTGAAAAATGTTCAAGACACTGGTCAAAGATAATTGGTATTCCCCTATCACAATTTCATAAATATCAAGTTATACAAGGTAAAACCACAAAGAAAACATTGCACTTTGGTGTTGGAAATACTATAATCGGTAGCACAATCTTAAAGCATAAGCTTATGAAGTGGATTGAGCTTATCTTGAAGGAATTGCAAAAATAAATATGCGGCCATGGTTAAGTGGTATAACGAGTCCTTGCCAAGGATTAGTCGGGGTTTCGATTACCCCTGGCCGCACCAATGATACAAACTGAGTCGAGACTCTGATTTTCTCGTAAGAACTAATAATTGTCCCTTTCGTAGACACATAAAGGACAATTTATTTCTACAGAATAGAAATGTGTATAAATGTGGATAAATACGTTGATATGTGTATAAAGGACAACTTAGAAATTATGAAATGTCCTTAAAATATGGCTCTATATATAGAATTGAGCATATTTAATGTATTAAAAATAATGTTTAAAGCGTTTCACGTGGCACACAGACTATGCTGTTAATTTGTTACATTATATGGTTTCATATGAAACATGGCGAGGCATAATGAAATAGGAAAGCTTGGAGAACGTACAGCCGAAGTTTGGCTTAAAAAGCATGATTTCTCTATTATTGAGCGAAATTATCTTAAAAAGTATGGAGAAATTGATATTGTTGCACGTGGAACAGATAAAAAAGTTCATTTTATTGAGGTTAAAACTGTTTCATATGAAACAAAAGAGAAATTACAGTATTCGATTTCACATGAAACATGGAGACCAGAAGAAAATGTTCATGGAAATAAGCAAAAAAGATTTTCACGAACAATAATTGCTTGGATCTCTGAGAACGTTTACAAAGGTGATTGGCAGATTGATATTATTGCAATTCGTATTGTTCCACGTGAAAAATATGCACTTATCAAGTACATGGATAATATAATTTTTGAATAAACAACGGAAAAGGGAGATATGTTCCATGTGTAACGAGCATGATATGTGCCACGTGAAACATATTTGATATGTGTTGTATATTGATTTTATTATAAAAATAACCCCAGAAAGAATCTGAGGCTATTTTTAGCTGTCGAAGAGTAGGGAATCGACCATTACATGGTCAGTTCAGGTTGTATGATATTTTTTCAAAATATCGACAACCTCTTCGATTCCCTCACGAAAATACAAAAAATCCTCGGCACAAGACCGAAGATTCTTTGTATTTGTCGGGGAGCCGGGAATCGAACCCGGACCACACGGTCCCAAACCGCGTACACTACCACTATGCTACACCCCGATGAATGAGAAAAGTGAGGTGAAAGCTTTACGTACACCACACTCAAGCCACATGAGGACAAATTTTGATTTACTACCTTCGATCGATTTAATGCATTGAAATTTTGCATATAATCTCTCCAGCTACTTGCATAAATTAGTGAAACCAATTTATGCAGGTGATAATAACATTCCTTGTGGAAAAATGCGAGACTGTGCAGAAATCTGCTATACTAGCATGCATATATTATGATCAAGCATTTCTATAATGAAAAAGAGGGCGGAATGTTAGAGGTTCGTGAAAAGCGAGATGCTGGTGTGTGGACACATGTTATCGCACCAACTCCGCAGGAGCTTGCAACGCTTGCAGAAGATTTTGGGCTTGAGTCACTTATTATCGCGGATATTAAGGATATTTTTGAGGTTCCACGATATGAACAAGAGGGTTCGATATCGTATTTTTTCACCCGATTTTTAAATGATGACGAAGATAGTGATGTGGACACACTTCCATTGCTTATTATATTGGGTCCCTCGTTTATTGTTACCATAGCAAATCAAGATGCTTTATTTTTAAAGCCATTTATTACTGGTAAACGGAGTGTAATCACTACGCAAGAAACAGTTATGTTTCTTGAAATTATGACGGCAATGATGACAAATTATGCTCGTGCACTCAATACATTGCGGAAAGCAGTACAGCGTGACGTGGCACGTGTGCGGAACATTCGTGGTAAGGATATTCAACGATTGGTGTATTTTGAGCAGGAGCTTAATGAAATACTTTCGGCACTTCTTCCAACCAACATGTGGCTACAACAACTTGAGAAGGGGAATTATATAAAAATGTTTAGTGATGATAGGGAACGGCTCGAAGACCTTTTGATTGCAAGTAGTCAGATTGTTGATTCTGTAAAGATGGTTATTAAGACAATTCAAAATATTCGCTCTGCGAGCGAGGCAATTCTCACATATAGGCTAAACAATACTATGCGAATGCTTACCGCTTTCACCATTATTCTCACCATTCCAACTATTATAGCGTCACTTTTTGGTATGAATGTCCCCATACCCATGCAGGATTATAAATATGGTTTTTGGATTGTCTTGGGTATAATTATTATCGTCATCGGTATAACAATACACTTTTTTGTTCGAAATCGTTGGATATAAAGGTAATTTTGTGAAAGAAGTGGGTTTTTCGTCCGTCATCGTTTATAATGAGTTCCACATGGCCCATAATGCAAAGGGAAATAGGAAAGCAGGAAAAGATTCTGATGTGGGTAACCACGAGGAGCGTTTTTTGAAAGCATTTGATGAATATGCAGATGCATTGTTTCGACATGCGGTGTATCGTCTCTCAGATCGAGAGAGAGCAATTGAAATCGTACATGATACCTTCACGAAAGTGTGGACATATATTAGAGGTGGACACGAAATCGATTCCTTTAAGGCGTTCTTATACAAAGTAATGAATAATCTTATCATCGATGAGTATCGCAAACGAAAAGAGCTTTCGTTGGATGCACTTCTCTCAGAAGAAGGTGTTGATGAAGGTTCATTCGCAGAGCTTCATAGTGGAAGTGTTGAGGAGCTTACTTTTATGCTCGATGCAAAGAAAGCAAGTGAGCTTCTCACTGAGATTCCACTCGTGTATCGAGAGGTGCTTACACTACGGTATGTTGATGGGCTTGGTCCTAAGGAAATTGCCGAACTCATTGAGGAATCAGAAAATGTCGTATCGGTGCGTATCCATCGAGGGTTGAAAATTCTTAAAGACATGATTGTCGAAAAAGAAAAAGAAGCGACAGAACGACGGAAGAAATAGAAGTATGAAATCATTTGATACAGAATTAAAAAAATACACAAAAAAGATACATTTGAAAGTGTCTGAACGCAACGAACTTCGTGAGCGTATTTTCGCATACATGGAATATCATCCTTTACCAAAGCAAGTGAGTAGTGCTCGCGAGCTTACGGGTGCAATTCTCTCAGAATCATTTACTATTTTTAATATTACATTAAACCGTCGCACACTCGGTATGGCGAGCGGTTTTTTGCTTCTTTTTTTAATTATTATTCCTATTGTTGCAGAACGTTCAGTGCCTGGAGATGTACTCTATCTTGTAAAGACTGGTATCAATGAATCGGTTCAAGGACAGCTCGCGAGTTCGCCATATGAAAAAATTGAATTTGAAACACGACTTATGGAGCGTCGTATTGCAGAAGCACGATTGCTGGCAAACGAAGGTCGTTTGACTGACGAGATGCAGGTAAAACTCGCTGAGACGGTGAAGGAGCATTCTGATAGTGTACAAAGTGGTATTCAAAAATTGAAAGCAGAGGATGCGGATGGAGCTATTATGGCACAAATTGCATATAGCTCTGCACTTGAAGTGCAATCTGCAGTACTTGATACAGATAAGGGAACTGAAAATACTACAGCAATTAATTCAATTGTGGATGCGGTAAATACGGCACGAGATGCTGTAACCCTTGAACAGGGAAGTACGACACCATCATTTGATGGACTTATGGCACGCACTGAATCAGAAACAACAAGAGCATATGAGTTATTTACTACGGTAAAGACATCTGCAACAAGTGAGGAAGTGACTGATATAGAACGAAGACTCTCTGATATTAATCGATTGATTGCAGAAGCAAAAGAAAAACAAAAAACAGATGAAACCGTAGCAATTAGTAGTCTTACTGATACTCTCAAACTTGCGCAGAAACTTATTTTGTTTATGACAAATATTGATGTGCGAGCATCAGTCTCCCTCGAATCTATTGTGCCTGTGGTATTGAGTAAGAATGAACGAATTGAACAAGTAAAAAAGGATTTAAACGAAATTGAAAATGCTCATAAGATTGTAGACAATGAACGATTGTTCGTTGATGATGTCGGCGTGTCTGAAAAGGTAAAAGAAGGAATGAAGCGTGTTGGCGACCTCACTCGTACGTCCTCAGTCGCCATTGGGGTTGAGGACATTGGTAGTGCTGAAAGTAGTGTGCATGAAGCAAAGGCATTGATTTCTGATTTACAAACTTTGGTGCATCCATACGTAAAAAATACCGCAGGAACGACAACTGGTACAAGCACCGTGATAGATAATCAAAGCACAAGCACGAACGATAAAAAATCTGGAACAGAAGATAATCATGAATAAGAATTAAAAAACACCATGTGCAGGACACATGGTGTTTTTTTTACATATATTTCTAATTGCCGTTCACCGTGTGTTTTAATTCATCAGTTAACAGACTCGTAAGAAATGGACCAATCGCTTCTTTAAAAACTCTACCTCGGAGTGCAACATCTCCTTGCATATTTTGTGTGAGTGAAAATCCCGTTTCTTCTGTAATGGTTCTGTTGACATAGGAGAGGGTGAGTGCTCGAAGACTTTTCTCACCCTCAGTAGCAGGGTCTCCTTTTGTGACAATAACGCCGATAACAGTGCCTTCGTCTTTGTGGATAATAGGTCCGCCAGACGCACCATGCTCACCTACAGGTGATTCAGAAATCGAAAAGATATCTGCATAATTGCTTCCAAATGTATATAAGGTTCCTATGGATGCTTGTGCGATAACGGGCGAAAGATCTGTATCTGAACCATACTGAATTAGTTTCTCTGCTGGATAACCAGCATCATATACCATAGTGCCTTCAACACTACGAGCGAGTAAATTTGTGTTGATTTGTATTGAAGGGAAGCGAGTAGGGAGTGGAGAATGGTCTGTTGTGTCTGAGATATAGAGGAGAGCATAGTCACGTTCGCCCGTACCTCGTGGTGCTTCTGCATCGATAAGATGTGCATTTTCATATATCCACGTTGGTGAAATATAAAGAAGTTTTGCTTTATATTTAGGTTCTGCGGGATTACCTGTTCGAATGACACACTCAACGTCCTGTATAACATCATGCACTCCTTCAAGGAGCAAAAATTGGGCTACATGTGCATTGGTCAAGATCACCCCTTTTTGATTGATAAAAAATCCTGTACCAGTGGTGGTGCGAATAAACTCATCAGTTTTATATTGGCAATATACATTAACGAGAGCATGTGCGATTACTGTTTCAATGGGAGTTGTTGATGGAATGTTTATTATTTCAGTATCTTGCGTACTTGCATGTATTGCTGCACGTTGAAAAGACTGATTTTCAAGAAGTACTCGTGGAATGGTATTGGTAAATTTTTCTGCATCGGTGACAATTTTTTTAAAACTTGTATCCACTTGTTCGGTTACTCTATTTGTTTTGGCATGGTCTCCCAAAAAAAAGTTTTCAAGGTGAATGGTGAGGGAATTGGTAAAACCAATATATGCGATGAATATAGAGACAACCGCCTGCTGTATAAAATCAATGAATCCCATAGAGAATTTGATTGTACCATGGCGGTACGATGCATACATTTACAGATTGTGTACCACACCAGGAGAGGGGACGGTATGCTTTTATATCTTGTTTTTTTATGATAGAATCGTGCGGTACAGAATAGAGAAGAGTGCAGAACAACATGCGGACATAGTTTAGTGGTAAAACAACTGCCTTCCAAGCAGTGGATGGGGGTTCGATTCCTCTTGTCCGCACATACTAGCGAGACCTACTGAGAGGCTTAAAATAAGAATAGTTTCATATCAAAAAAAGTTTAACCCCACAAGGAATCAAACTTGGGTATTTTTATTTACATTTTAAGCAACATCCATAGGATTACAGAATTATAACTAACTCATAAAATTTTAGTAATTCAAACTTCAACAAAGGGCTATGCTGGATACGAAAAAACCACTCGGGCATATACCGAGCGTTTTTTAGAAAAAATTAATGGTTCAAATTTAACCATATCTGGGATGATATAAAGGTATATCCTACCAAGATCATAAAACCTTATACTCTTTGTAGCGATGAATCTTCGCCATAAACGGAATTGAAGCGATGGTAATCGTGGAGTATTTACTTACTTAAATAGAAGACAATACCAGACAATCCTGGACTACAATT
>JAHFMK010000007.1:0-4201 GCA_023264435.1 Candidatus Kaiserbacteria bacterium | reverse complement strand
TAAGGGATGAGGTCGTCAACGAGACGACTCTCGGTGTGCCATGTAAGTTTGGCTGACATAAAGTGCATAGAGGCTTGTTAGCTTCCTCTACACACCTCTGCTGAGATTTCAGTAAAACCACCCAATTTGAGGTCGGTCGTTTTTGGGCTAAAATTCTATAGAGTAACTGTGCTAAAAAATAGTCTTTCTACATCACCCTCGTACACAGGTTCTTTCTTTTCATTTCTATATGAATGATCTGCTCCTTTTATAGCAAATACTTTGGCAAATGGCATTTTTCGCTCTGCGTCTGTCGGAGAACCGAAACGGTCTAACTCTCCTTGGTACACAAATACATTCGCAACTAGCCCCTCATCTAGACAGGCGCTGTCATCGAAAATAAAACCTAAAACATGTAACTCTATTGGACAGTCAAATAACTCTTTTATTTTATCAATAAGCTTTACGGCTATCAGCGCCCCGAAAGATTTACCAACCAAGACAATTCTCTTAAAACTCTCACCCTCATTAACTTTTTCAAGCCCTCGAATAACTTCATCTAGTTCAGCTTCGTGAGTTGGACTTTCTGGACCATCAAAACCTTTGTCTTGGAATGGAAAAGTCACTACTAGGTAGTTTTTCTGCAAAGTGGCTAATCTATTTTCCATAGATTTGAGTATCCCAGTATTAGGTGCCTGCGAAACACCTGGCAAAAGAATGTATAGGGTGTCTCGGTTTAGTGTAAAGTTTATTCGAAGTGACATATTTAATATTTAATTACGTATAAAGTACATGAAATAATCTCAAATTTCAAGACGGTATTGCCAACTGTGATCCAAGAGTACTGACGTCTTTCAAATCAATCTTAATATATTCAATGTCATAAATTTGAGCCTCTTTACTTATATCTCCAGGTATTTTTTGTCCTCCTGTACCTTGCGAACCTCCATTATCCATTAAGAAAATATCAATTGGCAATTTTCTTTGAAGAAGCTCGGGTATAGAATTTTTCCCTGAATGAAGAAAAGGCGTGTCTCCAATGATAGCAGCAACCGGATTATTTGGCAGCATTCTCTTTACTCCCCCCGCTACTGCTGTAGCTGAATCGAAACACAAACATAGTTCAGCTGTTTTTTTACCATCAACTGTGTACCCCTCTAAGTCCATTGATACGATATAGCCCAATTCGCGTAACTGTCCGTAAAGTTCTTCGAATTTGTTTGTGACAATATGACCGCCTTTAGCGTAGCTTCTTTTTATGTAAGTCTCTAAATTTAGCCTATTACCAAGTAAAAAGTTCGGTGAAAATCCTAATGCATTTGAATCTAAAGCTGATTGCAAATTTTGATTCTTGGTAACCCAAGTATCAAAATGATTGTTACCCGTGATGGGGTGAACAACATTTTTTTCAAAATTTTTCTTGTAAGGCAGTAAACCACCGTCCACTCCTGATCTAGGTTCAATTTCCCCAACCAGTTCGATATTACTGTTACTCATACGAATGACTACAGGGAGTTTAGAAATTTCAGAATCATTAAATGAACGATAGGCGTAGTCATAACATTCTTGAATTGTCTTTGGCTCAAGCCATATACCTCCTGTTTGCATTCGAAAGAGTCTACTATCAAATATTCCTTGCGATCCAGTTAAATTTATGTTGTCGAATACAACAATTACGAGGCCTGCATTAATCCCGGTACGATACGAATTTAGGAAAGGGTCAGCCGCGTCGTGCAGACCAACGTTTTTAAATGTGACAACAGTTTTAGATCCAGCAATAGACGACCCCCACGCAAATTCATAAGCTATCTTTTCATTAACTGAAGTAATATTTTCTCCAAGGGCTTTAAACAATTCATGTGAATAAAACCCAGGAAAATTATACGCAGTGCGTACTCCTGCATCTCTAAATCCTTTTGCTAGGGCACTAATACTATTAACTTTCATATTTGTATGTGCTTACAATTTTACCTGATTGATGTGCCGACATATAAATCATTGACATCATACGGACTGAATCGGCATGAGTCAGAAAATGAGAGTACGAATCCTCGGGAGTTTTGATTCCAAACATAATGTCTACAAACTCTAAGACAACGGTTTTTTTAGTCATTTCAGTTACCAATCTTGATGAGTCATAATTACCAAGATTGTCGATTGAAATCAACTCAAAGGGTTCATTATCTCCAGTTACAGCATTGTTCCTGAAAATACAAATATCGAAGTGATTATTACCACCAAAACCGTAGTCATTTTTTGTATTTACATCATGCTTATCATTTGACTGGTACGAATGAATTTGAATAGTCTGTAGTGGGCCCTGTACGATATTGTGATATTCGTGCTTGACGCGTCCGTTGCCCTTGTATAAATCCTTACCCGGACTTATCCAATCCCTTCTCGAAAAAGTATTATGCATCAAGCTAATGGTGTAGTTACCTATGTTCACACCATGTAATTTAGGAGTGATTGTAGTATGTGAATCAACCTCACCATATTTCGAAAAACCATCTACATTTAGAGTAGAGAATTTTCTATTGATTTGGTTTTTGTCTTCAGAAAAAATATTTTCATAATTTTCAAATGGCATCTGCTTCAGAATGCCGTCAGGACGGACGAATTTTGTGAAATATTCATACTCATCTGCTTCTTTGCCAGCAACGGAGCCTGCTTTAATAAATTCATTAACCATATCAATAATATGGTATCCCGAGTGGGATACTTTTCCATAACCTGAGTTATATGGATGGTAGTTTTGATTCACGATTTCATCCGGGAAACGCCACTGACCATCAGAGTGCATGGACTGACTTGAGGTAACTGGTACCTGGAATCGTTCACTTATTTCAGAAATCTTTTCTAATACAAACCTAAATCCATTATGGTATCGACGTTGTGCGTTTACTATAAAGGCTTTGTCTCTGCTTAGGTATTTAGATGAAAATAACAAAAAATCATCTTCAATTTTTTTAGCTAAGAAAATATCATTACTGACATCGTCATAAGTTGTCACTGGCTTATCGACGAGGATATGTAGCTGGTTTTCTAAAGCCCATAATATATACTGCTTATGCTGAGTTGGTTCCGTTGCTATGATTATTCCATCGAATAAATACTTGCTCTGTAGTTCATCTAAAAAAATTCTAAGATCCTGAGTTAATTCACCATTTTTCGTCTTTTGTACCGCAATAACATCGGGAGTAAGTCCCATCTCCCTAGTTCTTATTTTTGTCGATTTGATATTCTCATCTAATTCTAAAACACAAGTTACTTTCACACGCTCAAAACCTTCCAATTCATGTAAAACAGGCGCATATATGCGTTCAGAATGAGGACCAAAACCTACTAGGAGTATTTTTTTGAACATTTTTTATAAAAATTGTGATGTGGGTTTTAATCCACATCACAGAAGTAAACTTTTTTACTCAGAGAACTATTATACAATGATGCCGTACTTTCGGAGTGCTGACATTGCAGCTTTTTGAACGTCTTCCTGTGAAAGCTCTGAGGTGTCAATTACCTCTACGCAGTCGCAATAGCTTTGCGTTGTCAGCAAGAGCATCTCATCATTTCTCTTGAACAGGTCAGGGTCTGAGTAGACCAAATAATCCGAATGGTCATTCTCCGAAGCTTCTTCTCCCTCTCTTTGAACCACCCGATTTTGTCTCACTGCGATACTTGCAGTGAGGTACAGTGACAAATCAAACTTTGGCTGTACACGCGCAATCCTCTCCAACAAAGGAAGGAAGGCCTGATTATCTCGAACTCTGTTGAATGCGAGCGTCCGAAGCCATGAAGAATCCTGAAGATGTACCGCGTTAGGCTCAGGAGACTTGAATTGAAGGGCGTCGTAGAGATGTGCCGCCATGAACAAGGGGCAAGTTTCACTGAGTGGAACATCAGGGTTCTTTCTTTGTTTATCAGCAAATGCAGCAAAGTCATTACCCTCCGTCATGGCGTTACGTGAGTAGCTAACCACTTCATAATGTTCTGCCAGCCTCTTTTTGAGAAAACTGGCAAGAGTAGACTTTCCTGCGAGATCAAGGCCTTCAACAAGGACCACGGGTCCTTTATAGTTACAATTTAGCATTTCTGCCTCCTTAAGTAGAAGTGGGGGGATGGCTCATTTCAAAGAACCCTATCGCGATATACTAAAACACATACAAACAAAAAAATCAACCCCTGTAAAGATTTTAGTACTCGTTACCTAGTCGTCAGAATA
>JAHFMK010000073.1 GCA_023264435.1 Candidatus Kaiserbacteria bacterium | reverse complement strand
GTGTTCATGACGCTAAAAAACAGTGGGTATCGTTTTACTAATTTCTGCACATCTGGATTTGATAATATGGCGTTCCCGATGGATGATAAAATTGATTGTATAAATTCTACACTCTGTCTGCCGTATTTGACCGTTACATATCGAATGGCATATATCAATATGAAAAAAAGAAAGAGCATTCCAATTGCGTACCCCATCCGAGTTGACCACACTTCAACAACAGTAAACGCATTTCCAAAAAAATAGCCAACGAGGAGATGTGATGTTGCCCACAAAAATGCACTGATACTATTCCAAAAAAGAAATGTGCTTTTTTTCATTCCAGAGATACCAGCTACGAATGGCACGATTGCACGAAGAGGTCCTATAAAACGTGCTAAAAAAATACTCTTCGTTCCGTGGTTGTGAAAGAATTGTTTCCCACGCTCAATATGGTCAGCTTTTAGTAATTTGTTTTCATTATGAAAAAATCTTGTCCCTTTTGTGCCGAGGTAATAACTGAGATTGTCACCCAAAATCGCGCCTATGGTAGCAAACCATATAAGATCGCCTATATCCATCGTTCCTTGTGATGATAAAAAACCAGCAAAAACAACAAGCACTGCTCCTGGCACAATAACTCCGATGATGACAAGTGACTCCAAAAGAGCCACTAAAAGTACGAGCCAATAACCCCAAATACCAAAATGCGATAGTGAGGGGAGCGTATACGTTATAAAATTTGTCATATCATTTCAATTTCAAAATATCGTCTGTATAGTTTCATTTTGAAGACCTTCGGCAAAATATATCGTCTGACAACCCAGAGGGACACAATAGCGACAACTATGCTTCCGATAATGTCGGTGAGGTGATGAATACCTGTGTACACCCTAGAGAGTCCCACGACAAGAGCAATAATCCATGCCACAATTCCGATTTTTTTATTATACACATACAGGATTGAAGCAATCGTACTCGTCAGCAACATGTGATCTGAAGGAAAACCATTGTCCGGAGCATGTGAAATAAGAGGAGTAAAATTACCGACTACAAAAGGACGTGGGTCAAAATAAAAAACTGCTATTATTTGTGCAATAAAATACGCTAGCGGAAAAAATATTACTGAAAGTAAAATGATTGATTTCTGTATGCTCCTCGACTGGCCAAAAAAATAGAAAAGCATGATAGCGATTTCAAAAAGGTACACATATGTAGCCAAAAAAATAACGAGATTATCCATATTTTGATTTCACAAGTTCATCATGCATATATATGCTTTATCTGTTTCCCAAACGTTATTGATGAAGTGTTCATATCTATACTATATATTGTAGCAAGTTGTTGTGTCATACACCAACTCATGTAATTTATGGTACAGGAACACATTATCAATCTGCGAAACAAGAACCAAAAAAATTTCATCACCTTTCTATTTGTGAAGTCTCCTTTTTCGTTTCCCTTCCTGCTCACTTCGTTCACTGCGGAAGAGGAGGGGTTCGAAACGTACCGTTTCAGTACCCGTTGTCGATATTTTTGTTCGGTTTCACCTTCAAAAATATCGGACAACGGCTTCGAACCCCCAAACAGTCTCCCAGACTGTTTGTCTTCCTGTTCACTTCGTTCACTGCGGAAGAGGAGGGGTTCGAACCCTCGATTGAGTTTCCCCAATGCCGGTTTTCGAAACCGGTGCCTTCAACCTCTCAGCCACTCTTCCCTCTCTATTATAAACAAAATAGAATACCCATAAAACTAGCATTTTTTTGAATTTTTAGGTAGTATAGCCGTGTCTGCATAAAGAAAATATGCAAACATACAAAAGTACGGCCCTATCGTCTAACGGTTAGGACATCAGGTTTTCATCCTGGAAATCGGAGTTCGATTCTCCGTAGGGTCATGCAAGCAATCGCCGCCTTCGGGCGGTTTTTGCATGTGCATACGGGCAAAAGGATAAGTCAACTAGATTAAGATTTGCTGAAGTGCAATAATTACTGGTGATGTCAAAAAGACGAAATAGAGAAGAAGAAAAAGACTTCATAATAACTCAGTTCCAGGCCATAATTGCAGTCCTTGCACTTGGTTATTTGACATATCTCTACAAATTTCATTATGAACAATTTTTATACATTATATTTGTTTATGTTTTACCAATAATAGTGATACTAACTGGAGTAATCATCTATAAAGTAAAGAAAAGAAAAAAGCTCTTTCAACAGATATTCAACGACGTGGAGCTGGATATAATCATACAGAAATTTATTTTAAGTTTTGGGCACAATAGAAGTAAAACGGCCTGGGAGTACCGTGGCTACACATTTGAAGAGAAAGAATTGGAAGATTTTTCTGACCAAGTGATTCAAAGAGGGTTTAAAATTTCTAAAAATGAAAATGCTTATATCAAAATGATTCTTGAAGAAAAAATTGATAGTTCAAAGAAGAGATACCAAGAACAATCACTGGGGACAAAAATTACTCATAATTATAATGAGCTCAGTAATACAGGGGTTGAATTTGAAGAACTGATTGTCAGATTATATGACGGCATCTTAAATTCTAGTTTGAACTGCAACACCCTCCAAATACCATACATGGTGTTTTCCAGTTGAGTGACTTCCGTGGCCGATGATTAATCATCCACACCACTTCCGTCACCTGTGCTTGAGTAATGGTATCGTGTTTTTCTCCCTTCGGGAAGTATCGTCTTAGCAATCCATTAGTATGCTCGTTAGTTCCGCGTTCCCAGGGAGAGTGAGGGTGGGCGAAGTAAATGGTGAAACCAGGTATTTCCGTCTCAGTCATATCCCAGTACGCAAATTCACCACCACGATCTGGGGTTAGTGACTTGCGTAGGGTCGGTGGAAATACCGAGAGTCGGGTCACTAGGGCTTCGTGTACTGCATAGGCGATACCCACACCGCCATTAATGAGTTCCGCAATCAGGAATTTGCTTTTGCGATCGACGACTGTGAGGATGGCATTTGAGCGATTTAGTACCACGGTATCACCTTCATAATGTCCCACCGTGGTTCGGTCAGTGACCGCCTGGGGCCGAGTAGTAATTGATCGGATTTTAGTTGTCCAACCACGAGAAGGGCGTTTGCTTGAGCCATAACTTCTGCGATATTTTCCACAGCGAGGAAGGAGTCGACGTAGGTCAGGGCGAGATTGCCGTACCCAGGTATATATCGTTTGATGACAGAACAATCCAAGGGTATGAGCAATCACCGCCGGAGACCAGTCTCCACGACTATGCTTCCCCTGGAGCAGTTCTTCAATTGTATGAGCCAAGACAGGATCATTCTCAATTTTTCGTTTGTCATACTTCGCCCTGAGTCTTCGCAGCCGGCAGGCTTTTTGAGCAAACTTGGCTGTATATAATCCACTTGATCCTCGATTGCGAGAGAGTTCCCTCGACACTGTGGAATAATGGACTTCAATAATGACGGCGATTGCACGAATGGTGGTTCCTTTTTCTCTAAGCGCCTCTATCACCATACGATTTTCTTGCGTGAGGTGAGTACGTTTTGTATGCTGTGTATGACACATACCTGTTGTGATTATTGGTTGTTAAGCACTCCCAGTATATCCCAGCAGGTATTTGTTGTTTCTATCAGCGGATTGCTGAATTAGGTTTGTTGCGTTTCAGGTTAGAATTTAAGCAGGGACAATAAATTAACCAATTTTATGGCATAATATTTTCAATGTAAATGGAAAAGAATTGTCTCTGTCCCCGTTTCCTCATTTCCTC
>JAHFMK010000072.1 GCA_023264435.1 Candidatus Kaiserbacteria bacterium | reverse complement strand
AACGATTTATGGGGGTACAACATTGGTATATAGAAACGGAGGCAGTATGGCCATTTTTTACCAAAAAAACACAGTAACGCATTATATACAAAACGTAATACACACATAATTAAAATAATATGGAACAAAAAAACACGACATCACCTCAAAATTCACGAAGTACAAATTTTGTACGACCGACACGCACCTTTACTGCGACTCGTTCTGCACGTACCCCACACTCAACGCCACGACAGACACACTCAACACGCACCGCAAACGAGACAAGTCCTCGTGGAAAAAATCAACGCACTGGTAATAAACGACCTCGACAACAACAACGACGAAGTATGACAAACCCTGCACTAACCCATCGCATTGCACCAACTAATCCAAAAATTCCAGCAATAGCTCCGCTTACTGACATCGATACAGTTCGTATTGTTCCACTTGGCGGTGTTGAGGAGGTCGGTAAAAATATGACCGTTGTAGAAACAATAGATGATATTCTTATTTTTGATGCGGGGTTTCAGTTTGTTTCATCAGAAAGTGATGCGCCAGGAGTAAACTATATTCTTCCCAATACGCAATACCTTGAAGAAAATAAAGATAAGATAAAAGGGCTTGTCATTACTCACGGTCACCTCGACCACATTGGCGGTATTCCTTTTATTATGGAGCGTATCGGTAATCCACCTATATTCACACGGTACCTTACTTCGCTCATGATTTTAAAGCGACAGGAGGAATTTCCACATCTTCCAAAAGTAACCATGAATGTTATTGAGATTGGACAACGTATAAAAATTGGCAACACATATATTACCCCATTTCCAGTAACCCACTCTATTCCTGACTCAATGGGTGTTTCTGTAGAAACCAAACATGGAAATGTTGTTATTTCTGGTGACCTTAAACTTGACCATGATAATGGTGACCCCACTGCAAAAGAAAAGGAAGTGTGGGGTGGACTTGGACAAAATAAAAACATTCTCTTTATTGGTGACTCCACAAATGCGGAGCGAGACGGGTTCTCTATTCCTGAGGTCCGTGTACACACTAATATAGAAAAGATTGTGAGTGAAGTACGTGGACGACTCATTGTAGGTACCTTCGCCTCACAATTTGAACGCATGATTCGCATCATTATGATTTGTGAAAAGCTTGGAAAAAAAGTTGCACTTGAAGGACGAAGTATTAAAACCAATCTTGAAATTGCTGAACTTGCAGGACTGATGAAAGTTGCAAAAGGCACAATTATTCCTATTCAAGATATTGGAAATTATCCTTCTGACCGTGTCGTGATACTTGCAACGGGTGCACAAGGTGAGGAATTTGCCGCACTTATGCGTATTGCCACACAACGACATAAATTTATTACCCTCAATGACCGTGACACGATTATGCTTTCGTCATCAGTGATTCCAGGAAATGAGCTCTCCGTACAGAAACTCAAAGACAACCTCTACCGTCGTGGAGTACACATTATTCACTATCGTGCATCTGACGTCCACTCTACAGGTCATGGAAACTCAGGCGAGCTTGTATGGATTCGTGAACAAGTGAAACCAAAGTTTATGATGCCTGCCTACGGATACCATTCGATGCTTCGCTGTCACGCTTATGCAAACATAGAAGCAGGATTTCCAAAAGAAAATATTATCCTCTCTGACAATGGTACAATCATCGACATTAAAAATGGTACTGAGCTTTTCATTCATAAAGAAAAAGCACCATCTGAAATCATGATGGTAGACGGATTCACTGTTGGTGCTCGTCAAGAAGTAGTCATTCGTGACCGACAATCACTTTCAGAGGATGGTATGTTTGTTATTATTGCAACCGTCAATGCAAAAACGGGTGCACTCCGAAAATCACCCGACATCATTTCACGTGGCTTTGTCTATTTACGTGAAAACCAACAATTACTTTCTGAAGCACGCATACTTATCAAAAAAACTGTGGAGAAAAATACCGCATCAAGTAATCCGATTGACCTTGATTTTGTAAAAGACGAAATTACTGAAGTGGTCTCTGCATTCCTTATGCAAAAGACCAACAAAACACCGATGGTAATTCCTGTACTTATTGGTATTTAGTTTATATGTACATGATAAAGGCCGAAAGCGAAGCTTTCGGCCTTTTGCTGTATATAACCACAGCACAATGACATACTTTTCTAGTACACTATATCAATGCCAGCACCCATAACTTCTGAATACGGACGAATAAATGCCTGTATGCGATGTGGGTTTCGAGTTTTCTATATAGCACTTCTCCTCTACTCACTTCATTGGTCAATCATTGTATATATTAATTCATCATATCTAGAACAATTTTTTAATACACAGACAATTAGCATACTCTATATAGTAGCTTCCTTAATAACACTCACTGCATACTTATCAGTGCCATTTTTTTTAAATCGTACGGGAATAGTACGTCTTACTATTATTCTTACAATAGTCGAAATACTTGCCTTGTGTGGCATGGCATTTACACAATCTCTGTATAGTGCACTCATTCTATTCATTATTCATCAAGCTATCACACCCTTAATTCTCTACACCCTTGATGTACTTATGGAAGGTCTCATTGGTGAAAATGAAACAACAACTGGTGGACGTCGTGGGATTTTTCTGACTATCGGAAGCTTAACAAGTGCAATAGCACTTCTCATTATGGGGCTTCTTGTAGGAGACACTACACCACATTTTGGATTTGCATACGCAATAAGTGCATTCTTACTTATCCCCTTTCTCGCAATACTTATTTATAATTTTTCAAAATATAGTGATCCGCATTACGTAGAATTTAAAGTACTAGAAAATATCACACTTTTCTGGCAAAAAACCGACATTCGGAACGTCTTTTTTGCCCACTTTTTTCTTCAAATTTTCTTTGCATGGATGGTTATCTATACACCATTATATCTTGCACATGAAATGCATTTCGGGTGGCGAGAAATAGGTCTTATCATTTTTGTAGCAATGCTTGCCTATGTTTTTCTTGAATATCTTATTGGATACCTCGCCGATAATTTTTTTGGTGAAAAAGAAATGATGGCACTCGGTTTTGTAATTATGAGTGTTTCCATATCATGGTTCGTGTTTCTCGACAATAGTTCTATACTACTCTGGATGGGTGCCATGTTTATGACACGTGTCGGTGCAAGTTTTGTGGAGGTTACAACCGAGAGTTATTTTTTTAAACAGACAAAAAATTCTGACGCATCAACAGTTGGTATATTTCGTATCGCACAACCACTCGCCTATATTATTGGACCTGTTATTGGTGGTTTACTACTCATGTTCTTCTCGTTTTCATTCACGTTCGTCCTTATAGGATTATTGATGATTTTTGGACTTTTTTTCACTATGGCACTCAAAGATACGCGATAAAATCAACTTATGCAGGGAGTCTGTAACATGATTCCTTTTTTTCTATCATTTTTTCATATATGAGTTTTTCAAGCTGTGCATCAATGCGGTCAATTTCAAAAGGGAGTTTACGATGGATTTTTTTTCGTGTTGCTGTCTCTTGTGTAAGAAGTGTGATAATTGCACCACGTATCTGCCTCTCTGAGTTTTTGAATGATGATTGAGTCACAAAGTGCACACTTCTCCTGTTTGGATTTCCAAATTCTTTTTTAATATATACGCCATAGTCCATCAATGCGTAGTACCACTCACGTACATGCGTATTTTCAAGTGTCCGCTCAATATACGCAATAATCTCTCTATCATGTACATCGATATCGTCATTGAAAAAATGATGTATATATACACTACGAATATTGGTTTCAATAATAGGTATTGCAC
>JAHFMK010000006.1 GCA_023264435.1 Candidatus Kaiserbacteria bacterium | reverse complement strand
CCATTACAAGACCGAGTGGTGGTGCGAAGATTGACCGATGAAGAGACCGGTACAAAATCAGCGTCCGGTATCATCATTCCTGATACGGTAAGCAAAGAAAAGCCTGAACAAGGAATTGTTGTGGCAGTGGGCGAGGGCAAATGGGATGAAGATGGCGAGAAACGAATGCCGATGGACGTCAAAGTGGGCGACCGTATCGTATTTTCAAAGTATGGATTTGATGAAATCAAAATTGCAGGCGACGAACTTTTTATTGTATCGGCATCAAGTATTCTTGGCATTATTTCCTAAGCATAGGACATTATAAGTTTGTAACAAAGTAAATATACATGGCAAAAGAAGTAATTTATGGAGAAGACGTAAAGAAGCGAATTAAGCGAGGGGTGGATACTGTCGCGAATGCAGTAAAAATCACACTTGGACCGCGTGGACGAAATGTGATGATTGATAAGGGATATGGTGGTCCTACCATTACCAATGACGGTGTTACTATTGCAAAAGAAATTACGCTCAAAGATAAGTTTGAGAATATGGGCGCAGAAATCGTGAAGGAAGTTGCCAACAAGACCAATGAGCTTGCAGGTGACGGTACAACCACAGCAACCATTTTGACACAGGCACTCCTTACTGAAGGGTTGAAGCACACCACAATGGGAGTGAATGCAATGGCAGTCCGTGTGGGTATGGAACACGCATGTACAGATGTGGTGAAGGCACTTCAAGACATGGCGGTACAGATTTCTACCACGGAAGAGATTAAGCAAGTGGCAACGATTTCTGCGGAAAGTGAAGAGATTGGTGCGAAGATTGCGGAGACCATCGAGAAGGTGGGTAAAGATGGAGTGGTTACCGTCGAAGAGTCACAATCGTTTGGTATTGATACTGAGTTTACAGAAGGAATGGAATTTGACCGAGGATATATTTCACCATACATGGTGACAAACCCAGAACGAATGGAGGCAGAATACAAGAATGCACATGTACTCATTACAGACAAAAAAATTAGTTCAGCACAACAGATTTTGCCACTCCTCGAAAAGGTAGCACAAACAGGCAAGAAGGAGTTAGTGATTATTGCTGATGATGTAGATGGTGAAGCACTGGCAACATTTGTGGTCAATAAACTCCGTGGTGGATTTTCTGTTCTTGCGATAAAGGCACCAGGATATGGCGATAGAAAAAAAGAAATATTGCATGATATTGCCGTTATGACTGGCGGAACACTTATTACCGAAGAGGTTGGATTTACGCTCGAAAAATCAGAGCTTTCACAACTCGGAAAGGCAGGGCGTGTGGTTGCAACAAAAGATAAGACGGTGGTCGTAGGAGGTGAGGGTGCTAAGGCATCAATCGATGCACGAGTTGATGCACTTCGTGCACAGCTTGCACAGACTGAATCAAAATTCGATAAGGAAAAGCTCGAAGAGCGTATCGCAAAACTTTCGGGAGGTGTGGCAGTCATTAAGGTTGGTGCAGCGACAGAAACAGAAATGAAATATCTCAAACTTAAAATTGAAGATGCGGTCAACGCGACCAAAGCTGCGATTGAAGAAGGGATTGTTGCAGGAGGAGGTACCTCACTTACTCGTGCTGCTGCAATGGTAGAAAGCACCATGAATCAAAATATGAATCGTGATGAACTTATTGGATATCATATTGTACTCAAAGCACTTGAAGAACCATTGAAGCAACTTGCACAGAATGTAGGGAAAGATGATGGTGCGGTCATTGTTCAAAAGGTTAAAGAAGCAGGTGGTTCTGCGGGGTATGATGCAGCAAAAGCAGTTATGGTTGATGACATGATTAAAGCAGGAATTATTGATCCTGTGAAAGTAGAACGTGCAGGGGTACAACATGCCGTATCTGCGGTGGCAATTCTTCTCACGACTGAAGCTGCGATTGCCGACGAACCTGAGCCAGAGAAACCAGGAATGCCTGATATGGGCGGAATGGGAGGTGGTATGGGCGGAATGATGTAGTTTTTGCGAGTATAGTTGAGAAAACCCCGCGAGACCTTCGGTCTCGCGGGGTTTTCTTTATCGGTACCTGCACTTTATTCATTGACACATATCATTAAAAAAATGGTATAATTCTGTGAATGTAATTTATTATCGTAATTAATGTATAAAGTATGTCATTGAGTTATATTATTCTGATTGTTCTTGCAGTTATTGTTCTCTGGGTAATTTTTGCATACAATAATTTTGTAAAATTTATTCAACAAACAAAGGAAGCGTGGGCAGATATTGATGTGCAATTGAAACGACGATATGACCTCATTCCAAATTTGATAGAAACGGTGAAGGGATATGCATCGCATGAACGTGAGACCTTTGATGCTGTTACCAACGCACGTGCGGAAGCAACAAAAATCCATGTTGATCCATCTAAACTCACACCCGCAACCATGCAGGCAATGGCAGGTGCAGAAGCAGGACTTGGGCAAGCACTTGGAAAATTGTTGGCGGTAGCAGAAGCGTATCCAGACTTAAAAGCAAATACCAATTTCCTCGAGCTCCAACGTGAACTTTCTGATACTGAAAATAAAATCCAATCAGCACGACGGTTCTATAATGGTAATGCTCGTGATCTTAAAATTGCACTGCAATCATTCCCTGCAAACATTATTGGAAATATGTTTGGATTTAAAGAAGAACCATACTTTGAACTTGAGGAGGGTGATGTTGCTAAAGAAGCAGTAAAAGTAAGCTTCTAGCTGTCTTTAAGATTTATATATGGAAAAAATATATTACAATAAACTCTGTCGTGATAAAGTGCCTGCAATTATTGCAGAAAAGGGATTTGCGTGTGAAGTACGTACCATTGATCATGACGAATATAAACGTGAGATAATTCGGAAAGTGTTTGAGGAGGCGAGTGGTGTTTCAAATCATGTTGGTCGTGATGGACTTCTCAAAGAACTCGCTGACCTTTTGATTACTATTGATGCAGTGAAAGCAGAATATAGTATTTCAGAAGAAGAGATACAGCACGCAGTCAATAAAAGTATTGCTGAAAAAGGTGCATATACTGACAAACTATACCTTGCATGGTCATCTGATACAGATTACAGCTCGCATGACCAAGGAAAGGGATTTGATGATTAATTGATTTACAATAATGGCAACACTCTACACACATCAAGGTGAGAATATTCGAAAGACATGGTTGCTCATGGGATTTTTCCTTGTGCTCGTTGTCGCTGTTGGTTATGCAATAAGCTGGTACATGCAGTCTCCAATTATTATGTACGTGGCGGTTATTTTTGCACTCTGTATGAATGTTGGGAGTTATTGGTACTCCGACAAGCTTGTGCTTCGTATGACAAATGCACAACCTGTGACGCATGCTGAATATCCAGAACTCTGGAATGTTGTTGAAAATCTCTCTATTACCGCAGGATTACCTATGCCAAAAGTGTATGTGGTGCAAGACCCTTCACCAAATGCATTTGCAACAGGAAGAAATCCAGAACACGCTGTGGTGGCAACAACTACTGGACTCTTACAAATACTCGAACGAAACGAGCTCGAAGGAGTTATTGCACATGAACTTTCACATATTGGCAACCGAGATATGCTTGTTATGACCGTAGCGGTGGTGCTCGCAGGTTTTGTAGCAATACTTGCTGATTTCCTTTCGCGAGCAATGATGTTTGGTGGTGGAGACGCTGATAGACAACGAAGCCCCATTTTCCTTATACTCGGCATCGCAGGCATTATTTTGATGCCTATCGCAGCACAACTCATTCAACTCGCTATCTCACGAAAGCGTGAATTTCTTGCAGACGCATCTGGTGTACTACTCACACGATATCCCGAAGGGCTTGCGTCAGCACTTGAAAAAATATCTGCATACAGTCGTCCGATGCAGAAGACAAGTCATGCCACAGCACATCTGTTTATTGCAGATCCGTTTGGGGTAAAGAAGCAGGGAATCGGACAAAAAATTGGAGGATTGTTTCAGACACACCCGCCTGTTGCAGATCGGATTAGAATACTGAGAGGGTGATAATATAGTCAATCTAGGCTTCACCGAATAGAGATGCAGAGCATATAGACAATTTAGTATTTTCAGGTTATAATTTATTCGAGAGGAAATGTTCTTACATTAGTGGAGGTGCATCATGCACAGTGATCATGATAAGTTTGTGCCTTGTGAGGCATGTCGCTTGTACATTGAGAAATTGGAGAAGCTTGTGTTCGTTGACCCACTCACGGGCCTGTTTAATCGTCGTGGCTTTGATGAAGCATTAAAGCATGAGTTGGCTGTTTCACAACGGAGCCAGCAGTCCTATTCGTTCGCGGTGGTTCGTATCGATCTGGACCACTTTAAGAAAGTAAACGATACACACGGTCATCCTGCAGGTGATGAAATACTCACATTGTTTGGAGTGATTCTCAGGACTGTATCAAGGCCAAGTGACTACATCGCCCGTACGGGCGGAGAAGAGTTTGACATTCTCTTACCGAACACGGCACAGATGGATGTTGAAAAACTCACGGATCGCTTCCAGAAAGCCATCCGAGAGCATCTGCACATTGTCGTAGGGGACACAAAAGTCGCCGTTACAGCAAGTATCGGTGTCGCGCTCTCACGGCCGAAAGATGATGCTGGCAGTATCATCTTTCGTGTGGATAAAGCTTTGTACATAGCAAAAGAGAGTGGCAGAGACTGTGTCCAATATGCTGTCACCATGTAGAAAGCACGCATCCGCCAGTGCCCATTTGGGCACTGGCGGATTTATCTTTGTAGATTTAAATTTATTCGAAAAGCAACAGTCAGCATGACAGTGTGTGGCGTTGATTTACTCCCGTTGATTTATTGAGTAATCCAGTATATAACGATACTATTCATACACCCTACATTATGGAGGTTTAGATGAAAAAGCTCAAAAAGCTTAAGAAGATAACCCCAGAAAAAATGAAGGGGAATGATGCGGAAGGACGGTTTTTTGACATTGTGCGTTCCATAAAGGACAGTAGCTTACCAAAAATTAGACGAATTAGACGGACAGGTAGTCAGTTTGATCAACTCGGGGTTGATTTCGTAGTGTTTTTAATTCGTTCTGATTCAAGGGATATCAAGGTTCCATTCCAGATAAAGAGTTCATATCCGGCAGTCAAAAAATTTTACAAAACACACCCCACATATAAACACCTTGGAGTCATCCTAATTGTAATTAATTCATATAGGTCGGATGATGAAATTTCTAAGGAAATTGTAGCAAGACTAAACAAAGTTCTTTTCGAACATAGGAATTATGATGAGTTTTTTAAACTCATCCACCCCAAAAAAGAAGTGAAGCGAGCGATTCCACGATTCGGTGGGAAATTTTAAAAAAATCGCGAAGGTGGAAATATCGTATTAAAACTCCAGCGTGAAGAGTTTCTTGAAGCAAAACTTCTTTGTTGTAGTGGGTGAAGCATAGCGCACTACGTAACACTCGCGTATCAGTACTTGTTCTTCAGGAGAAAAGAGCGAAGAAATCCCCAAAAAAACGCGGTGACTTGCTACCGCGTTTTTTATTTTAATACCGACAAATTAACACTTTAATATTTCTAGACCAAACCCAAACTATGGCTTGTGCATCATGTCTTACGACAACAGTCTTTTATATGCGTTTGTTCTAGTTTGACGATAATGATATCTATGCGGTATATTTGACTCAGAATCAGCACCTATAGGGAGGTTACATGAGAGGTAAATCTAATTCAATGATTCGTGGAAATCGTGCAGAGGACCGCTTTAAGGAAATCGCCGTTTCTTTAACAGATAAGTTACCGATAATCAAGGTACTGCACACTGACAGGTCAATAGATGCTCGAGGACTTGATTTCATTATTACACTCACCACAGACCATGACGAAGAGATTCATGTTCCCGTGCAGGTAAAAAGTTCAGATTGTGGGGCTCGAAAATTTCAAGCGAAATATACGTCCGTTGAATATCACAATGTAATCATTATCATTGTGAACGATGGGCGTACCGACACTGAGATTTTGAGTGAATTGTACGATGCACTCCGTTCTGTATTGCTTGATGGCATACGATATGATTTGCTTTTTGCAAAACTTGAGTGGGTATCGAATGGTTCATCCAAACCGAGTACCAAACCAAGATTTTGTAGAAAAAGCATGTATAGGTTGAGGAGAAGGTAAAAATCCACAACGTTCTTTCGATAGGATGAGGTAAATAAAAAATAATAACGCGGTGATATGTTACCGCGTTATTTTTTTATTTAATCATCGTTAATGATGATTAAAGTCAAGAGACAGGATTTGAATAGTACCTGTTCAGTACCCGATGTTGATATTTTTGTTCGCCATTCGGCTCCAAAACTATCTTGCATCAGCTTCAAATACGAGGCAGTGCCTCACACTGCCTCATCTCCAGTGTTCACTTTGTTCACTGCGGAGGCGGAGAGATTCGAACTCTCGATACCTTGCGGTATGCCACCTTTCCAAGGTGGTGGAATAAACCACTATCCGACGCCTCCGTGTGTTCAGTATAATAACCTATTTGTGCAAAAAATTAAAAACGGTATGCTTAGGGGCAATGACAAAGCATCTCTACCTCATCATTATTAGTACATTTCTATTTGGTTTTGTTTCGGGCGTCATTATTTTTCTTTCGAGTAATACAGGTAAGGAGGGAGACGGAAGTATTACATCATCGTCAAATGAGACGAGTATTGTGGTAACTATGTATGGTGGATGTTCGCGAGACGGGGAAGGACTGTGTCCGACATACAGAATTGCTGACGACGGAAGTTACACATTTATTGCTCCATCTGCAACCAATCCTACACAACAGTTTAAAGGTTCTCTCACTACCGCAGAAAGAACTGCACTGATGCAAAAATTGGGAAAAACTGATTTTGTCAATGCACAAAAAACTGTATTTACTGGTGAATGTCCCGTAAATGTTGATGGTATTGCATATCGTTATGATATTGAGACTGCATATACACAATATGCATTTGACTCCTGCAAACAGAATATTGAAAGTATTGATTTATTTACAACACTAAATAGTTATTTTGAAACGTTTACCAATCGAGATTTATTGAAGAATAATGCACGTAAGTATTAGTCATATGAAACAAAAAATTATTTTTGGTATACTTGTTTTTTTTGGTTGTACCACAAATGCACTCGCACATGTACCGGTACTGGTGTACCCTCAGTCAGTTGCAGATATAACTCAAATTACTGATCCTGAGCTTTCGCAAGCATTTTATGGTGTGATGAATGGTTTTCCCCACACATTTGAAATTCATGCAGATAAGCCATTTACACTCAAAACAGAAATTCTCGTTCCTGACATTGATGAAAGCAAAAATATTATTTCAGGAATTATTATCAAAGAAAATCCTGAAGGGGGACGGGTTATTGAGATTGTGAGACTCAATGCAAAAGAAGCATTATGGAAATCGCAATTTGAACCATACGGTGGTGATTCGTATCGTCATGGACCTCTGTTTGAGAAACAGCTCGATGCGGGGACGTATCGTGTTGAAGTACATACACCAGATAATATAGAAAAATATGTACTAGTCGTTGGTTCACGTGAAGAGATGACACTTGGGTATTTTGAATTATTGAAGCGTTTAATAGCAGTCAAAGAGTTTTTTGGAAAATCACCGATAATGGTTATTGAGTCACTGTTTGTGTATGTGCCTATGATTGTGTGCGGAATAATTGGTTTTGTGGTGTGGTATATTCGTAGACGAAAATCTCAGAAATACTCAGTTGTGAAGTAGATATACTGATGTCCGTGCATGACTCTGTTTTTGGTATTTGTGTAAGGTGCTATACTACAAAGCATATGTTCGTGCCGGTAAATGAACTTGCTATCCTTGTTTCCGCATTACTTGCGGTTGCCGTAGGGAATATCTGGTACTCGCCATTATTATTTGGTTCTGTATGGATGAAATCTCTAGGGTCTCATATTGGAGATGATGTATATCCCAAAAAAGAGGTTTTTATCGTAGTGCTTAGAGAAGTGGCAGTGCAATTTATTTTCTTTTATGCACTCGCACAACTTATTGGTGTGATAGCGTATACGCATGTATCAATATGGAACGTCGGTCTCTGGATGCTTGTACTAGTTGTCGCAATGCTGATACATGTTTTTGTCTGGGAGCGCCGGTCACTCAACTACATCCTTGTGCATTGTGGATACGGAGCAATTGTTTTATACGGTGGATTATTAGTATTAGTATATTGGCCATGGTAAACCATTCAATACAGAAGATACAGATTATATTTATATCTATTATTATTCCGATTGCGTTGGTCTATGTGTATATAAATCGTGACCATATACCATTTCGAGAGTTTTTTATTCCGTCGTCCCCTATAATGAATATTGGAGATATCCCATTGCATGTAGAAATTGCAAATACTGAGAGCGAGAGGACAAAAGGTTTATCAGGGAGAGACGTACTTGATAAAGTCGATGGTTTATTATTTGTGTTTCCTGACCCTGGATATTATTCAATTTGGATGAAAGATATGCGTTTTCCCATAGACATTATTTGGATTGATGAAAATTTAAAAGTAGTCAGAATTGATAAAAATATTTCACCTGACACATATCCACAGTCATTTCGTCCTCCGAAACCAGTAAAATATATTGTAGAAACAAACGTACATTTTTCTGATACGTTTAGCCTTCATGAAGGTCAAAGTGTGATACTTCCTTCGAAATATCTTGAAGATTAGTAGAATTATGGTATAATACTTTATGTTTGTGATCGCCTCATACACTGTATGGGGAGGAAAGTCCGAACACGCACGTACAAAATACGTAGCAGGGTAGCGGGTAACGCCCGTCAGAAATAAGGTTACTTATTTCGAGAGGTGCGAGCAGAGACGTTGTGTAACGAAAGGAACACAGTACCTATTTTGTTTTTCATAATAGGTAAGCTCCTATAGTGATATAAGAGGTGAAACGGCTAAATCCTTACTTGCGTGCAAGGCCGTGCTTTGTATTCATTACAAAGAGTGCCGCATGAGCGATGTGGTAACATATCGCCTAGGTAAATGATCACACCGTGCTTGCACGGCACAGAATTCGGCTTATAAACACATAAAAAGTGCGCCTCAAAAGGCGCACTTTTTATGTGTTACAATTACCTACAATCCATTGTAGGTAGATATATTTAACAAATAAATTGATTTTTGAGATTATATTATGACAAACCAAAGCAAGCAAAATAATGATCCTGTCGCACTAAAATTACGTACATACGCACAAAATATTCTCGTGGTAATTTTTGGATTGCTTCCCATCATTTTTTTTCCGTCAGCAATCGCACCATTCGAGTATACAAAAGTCTTGGTAGTTATTGTCGGTATTTTCCTTGCGTTAATTTTATACAGTTTGTCTGTCCTACGTTCTGGGGTACTCAGCATCGGCATTTCATATCCACTCATTGCATTGTGGGTTATCGCAGGAATTTCACTTGTTTCGTCTTTATTATCAGGAGATTTTAGTGATTCACTCGTAGGTGATTTTTTTAGTATCCATTCGACAACATTTGTTGCGGTACTCGCACTTATTCCAACGGTGTGGATAATGCTTCGTGCAAGTAAGATTGCAGTAATGAAAATGTATCTCTTACTTGCAGGAAGTACAATTGTCTTAGTGCTTTATCATGTAAGCCGACTCATTTTCGGTCAAAATTTTCTCACATTTGGTTTATTTACAAACACGGTCACGACTCCCGTTGGCACATGGAATGACCTCGGACTTTTCCTTGGATTGACCATTATTCTGTCACTTATTGTTCTTGAACAACTTACACTTACAAAAATTGGAAAATCACTTTTTGTTATAGTGATTGTATTGTCATTGGGGATGCTTGGAGTTATTAATTTCTTTACCGTATGGCTTATATTAGGACTCTCAAGTTTGGCGATAGTTGTGTATACACTTGGTAAAGATAGGTTTTCCAACGAACAAATGGCTTTGATACACGTGAGACAAATAAACATGGTCTCCCTTATAATGGGAATGATTATATTTGTGGTATCGGTCATGTTTGTGATTGGAGGTTCGACTCTTGGTGGATGGATTACACAGTATACACACGTGAGTTATGTTGAAGTGCGACCATCACTTGAAGCAACGGCAAATATTGCACGGAACGTGTATCATCAAAACGCATTTCTTGGTATTGGTCCTAATAAATTTGTTGATGCATGGCGACTCTATAAAGAGGATTCTATCAATGCAACACCATTTTGGAATACTGATTTCAATGCGGGTAATGGATACGTGAGCACATTTTTTGTGACCACGGGTATGCTCGGTGGTATTGCGTGGCTCGTATTTATTCTCCTCTATGTTGTTACGGGTATTCGCAGACTTATTTATGCAACTGAAGGTGATAAGATGTGGTATTTTATTGGAGTTTCTTCGTTTGTGAGTGCTGTCTACGTATGGGGTATGTCACTCATCTATGTACCAGGTGTAACTATTCTTCTCATCGGGTCATTGTGCACGGGCGTCTCGCTGTATGCATTTACTGTTTTACGGGGAGCCTCAGAAAAATTTTATGAGGTGGGGAATAATCGACGGTCAGGTTTCATACTGACGCTTGGAGTTATTGTAATTATTGTAGGATCGGTAGGTATTCTGTACATTACCGGTCGTCACTATGCTTCTATATATGCATTTAATGAAAGTGTGCAATTGATGCAGTCAGGCACGCCTATTGATGAGTTAGAAAAAAAAGTATTGAGTGCATACGCTCTTGCTTCAAGTGATATCTTTCCGCGACGTATTGCTGAGTATCAATTCTCACGTCTTAATGCACTTGCTTCACTTACCGAGCCAACCGACGCACAGAAAAAAGAATTCAATGATGCAACGGTTAACGGTATACGTTTTGGACAGGAAGCAATTCGTATTGATGCACAAGAACCTGCAAACTGGGAAATTCTTGCGAGCATCTATAACGTACTCGCTTCAATCAATGTAGAAGGTGCGTCTGACAAGGTACGCGAAGCATTAACGAAATCACGAGATTTAAATCCTAAAAACCCACTCCCGTATTTGGAACTTGCAATTGTCGAAGCACGCTCAGGTAATTATGAATTAGCACACACCTACATTCAAAATGCAATAACATTAAAGCCTAATTTCACCGATGCATATTTTGTATTGACTCAACTCGAAATTGCACAGGGTAATGTCAAAGCAGCACTTAATTCAACACATGCAGTTATCGCGCTTGAACCAGAAAATCCAATTCGATATTATCAACTCGGCGTACTTGAAGGTTCAGATAATAATATTGATGGAGCTATTACTGCATTTGAAAAAGCCGTTGCACTTGATACAAATTACGCAAATGCACGATATTTACTCGCACTCGCGTATGATACAAAAGGCAGAAGTGCAGACGCATTATCGCAATTCAAAAAAGTCCTTGAATTAAATCCTGGTAACACAGAAGTAACCAATTTAATTAATGTTCTTAATACAGAAGGGTCACTGAATAGACTAAGAACAAAAGTAAGTAATACCGTAAATGAAGCAACGCCAACTACCAATGAAACAGGAAACGTAAGTACTACTCAAAAGGATACGAATACTCCACTGGTCACTCCTGTCAATACTCCACCAAAAGATGCTGGAACGACCACGTCTACCTCTGAATAATGGTACAGCGCGTATTTACAGTAATGCATAAAGAAATACGTGGTCTTCATCAGGCCGCGTATGTTCTTGCATTGTTTACATTTGGTTCTCAAATGCTCGCACTTATTAGAGATAGATTACTTGCACATCAGTTTGGTGCAAGTATGCAACTCGATTTGTACTATACTGCATTTCGTATACCAGATATATTGTATGTACTTTTTGCATCTACGTTGTCCGTCTATGTACTTATTCCGTTTATTAGCGAAAAAATGGAAAAGCAGTCTGTACAGAGTGCACAAGTTTTATTTTCTCAGATTTTCTCCCTCTTCATCGTCCTCTATATAGGAATTGCATCTGTCGCGATTTTATTTACGCCATACATAACACATATATTGTTTCCTGGATTTATGGGTTCACAAGAGACATTGGTACTCTTGATTCGTATTCTTCTCTTACAACCACTATTGTTAGGTGTTTCAAGCTTATACGGTGTTATTACACAATTGCATCATCGATTTATTCTCTACGCTGTTGGTCCACTTTTGTACAATCTAGGAATTATTTTTGGATTGCTCGTGTTGTATCCTCTGATGGGTATTACAGGACTTGTCTTTGGTGTTGTGCTTGGAGCACTGGGGCATCTTGGCATTCAACTTCCGTATGTATTTCGAACACCGCTGATGCCTCGTTTTGTTTTTTCTTTTGATTTTCGAGAAATAATTCGCATTTGCCGTACTTCATTCGTACGAGCACTGACACTTTCGTTGCATCAATTAGTGCTCTTGATACTTATAGGTTTTGCAAGTGTCATGTCAGTGGGGTCAATATCCATATTTCAACTGGGATACAATTTGCAATCGGTCCCACTTGCAATTATAGGTGTGAGTTACTCAGTTGCAGCATTTCCACTTCTTGCACAATTATATGCCGAAAAACGTATGGATACGTTTGGTGGGTATATTGTGAATACCATAAAGCATATTTTATTTTGGTCACTTCCAACGATGACACTTTTTATTGTAATCCGTGCACAGTTTGTTCGTGTTGTGTTGGGTTCAGGAAAATTTGACTGGACTGATACACGTCTCACCGCTGCAGTATTGGCAATATTTATTCTATCGCTCGTGGGACAAGCAATACATTTGCTTATGGTTCGTGCACTGTATGCAACCGGAAATACGCGGATACCATTTTTTGTAACACTTTTTTCTACATCTCTTGCAGTCGTGGCAACATTTTTCTTCAGGATGTTATTTGCAACAGATATATCATTTACACATAGTATTGAATGGATTATGAGACTCGAAGGTGTTGCTGGTATTGAAGTCCTCGCACTTCCTATGGGGTATACGCTTTCATTAATTGTACATAGTTTCGTTATTTTAATGATTGGTAAAAAGTATGTACATCTTTCATTCCGTGCACTTATCAAACCATTCTTACAATCAACGATTGCAGGATTAGGTGCAGGATGGAGTGCATATGTAGTACTCAACTATACGGTAATGCTCTTTACGTCAGATACTTTTTGGACTGTTTTATTGCAAGGTTTCTGTGCAGGAGTTGTCGGATTGTGTGTATACATAGGTATTCAATATGCATTTAAAAATGAAGAGCTTGGCGAGGTAATGCGTATGTTTAAAAAGCGATTGGTACGAAAGGAAACAATGGTTGCTCCTCAAGATGAAGACTTTCTCTCTGTGTAATTCTTTTTTCGCTACTCTGTGGTAGAGTATGCACACATGAACCAGATACGTAATTTTTCAATTATTGCTCATATTGACCACGGAAAGTCCACACTTGCAGATCGTATGCTTGAGGTCACGCATACGGTGGAAACGAGAAAAATGAAAGAGCAGGTACTTGACTCAATGGATTTAGAGCGTGAGCGGGGTATCACCATTAAGATGCAACCTGTGCGAATGGAGTATATCCATAAGGGAGTGACATACCAAATTAATCTTATCGACACACCAGGGCACATTGATTTCTCATACGAAGTATCTCGTGCTCTCAAAGCGGTAGAGGGTGTACTATTGCTTGTTGATAGTACACAGGGTGTGCAAGCACAAACGCTCACTACGCTTCAAATGGCACAAGAGCAAGGGCTCACTATTATTCCAGTATTGACAAAGATTGATGTTCCTCATGCACGCAGAGAGGAAGTTTCAGCTGAGCTAAAGGCATTGGTAGGATGTGCGGACGAGGATATACAGTGTGTGTCGGGGAAAACGGGCGAGGGGGTGGATGCACTACTTGCCGTTATCTGCGAGAAAATTCCACCCCCTCGCCCGCCAAGTATCGAAACTTTCCGTGGACTCGTGTTCGACTTCCAGTACTCAAATCATCGGGGAATTATTGTCTTTTTACGAGTGTTTGATGGATCAGTGAAAAAGGGTGATCAACTTCGTTTTCTTGCTGCGGAACGAAATTTTACGGCACTTGAAGTTGGTATCCTCTCACCAGAAGAACGCCCTGTTGAGGTATTGAATGCTGGTGAAATTGGTTATATTGTGACAGGCATCAAAGAGCCAGGTGTTGCATCGGTTGGTGACACTCTTGCTCTTGTGAAAGGTTCTAGGGAATTATTGGTGGGATATCGTTCAGTACCACCAGTGGTATGGGCATCTGTCTTTCCTGCAAGTCAAGATGATTTTACGATGCTCAAACAAGCACTCGATAGACTCAAAATGTCAGACTCATCACTTTCGTATGAAGAAGAATCTTCAGGTGTGCTTGGGCGTGGGTTTCGATGTGGTTTCTTGGGAATGCTTCATCTAGAAATTGTGACCGAACGATTAAAAAGAGAATTTAATATTGAGATTGTCCTTACCGCTCCATCTATTGTGTATGAGGTGCAATATGAGGATGGACTTATTGATGAAGTGTATGCAGCATCACGTTTTCCTGAGTACGGTACAAAGGTGCAGGTTCGTGAACCGTGGGTATTGGCACAGCTCATAACCCCCCCGACATACCTTGGTGGCATTATGACACTTCTTTATGAACATGAAGGAAGTGTACTTGAAACAGAAGTCTTTGGTGATGGACGAAATCTCCTCACGGTAGAAATTCCACTCCGTGAGCTCATGAGAAATTTTTTTGATAAGCTCAAAAATGCAACGAGTGGGTATGCATCACTTTCGTATGAAATTGCAGAAATGCGTCCTGCGCACGTGACACGACTTGATGTATATATTGCAGAGGAGCTCGTGCCTGCATTTTCTCGAGTGGTTGGCATCGCACGTGCCGAAATTGATGCAAAAGCAATGGTGGAAAAATTATATACGACACTCCCACGACAGATGTTTATTACAAAAATTCAGACAAAAGCATTGGGAAGAATTATTGCTTCGCGAACACTTTCTGCAATGAAGAAAGATGTGACGGGACATCTTTATGGTGGCGATATTACACGCAAGATGAAATTGCGAGAGAAACAGAAAAAAGGGAAGAAGAAAATGCTTGAACACGGGAAAGTAAACATTCCACAAGATGTGTTTATGAAAATGGTGAAATCTGAGTAAAATTAACAAAACCCGATAGATTCGGGTTTTGTTAATTTTACTCAGATTTT
>JAHFMK010000071.1 GCA_023264435.1 Candidatus Kaiserbacteria bacterium | reverse complement strand
TGCTTGTAGCACCAAGAAGACTACGGAGCTTTTTATTTTCCTCTGCAATAACGTCTACTGTTGTTGCGATACCACGTTGTGATTCAATTTCTTGTTGGAGTGTCTGTATCTGATTGAGCAAGGTCGTGCGTTCTCGAAAATATACCGGAATTGTTGCTGACGATGTTTCGATATAATGACCGACAACAAAAATTGGATGTGCAACAAATGTAACAATACCACCAAGCATGGTACGCCCAAAAATACCAATCAACAAAACAACTCCAATATATAAAAGTATTTTATATCGAGACAAAAATCGACGTTTAGGATGAAAATTCTCCTTCGTTTTCAATAAATAATTCTTCATAATTTTCCATATTTTCAAGCACGAGTCCAATACCTCGCACAACCGAACGAAGTGGGTCAGGAACAACAATGACAGGGAGTTGCAATACTTTTTCAAGAAGCATTGCAACTCCAGGAATAAGTGCCCCACCACCTGCAAGCGTAATACCGCGTTGCATCACATCAGCGAGCACTTCTGGTGGTGTGGATTCAATCACATCACGTGATGCCTCCACAATTGCATTAATAGAACCGAGTATGGCTTCACGAATATCGCTGTCGGTGATAGTAACCTCACGAGGAAGCCCCGTCACCACATCTCGACCACGGACAACATACTCTTTTGATTCACTATGTTCTTCTACTGACGCAAGTGCCATCTTCACATCCTCTGCTGTTCTATCACCCACCAATACTTTAAACTGGTCACGAATGTACGTTGCAATATCTTGATTAAGCTGGTCTCCTGCCACACGTAAATTTTTTGCAGTGACGATACCATTGAGTGAAATTACGGCAATATCTGTTGTACCTCCACCAATATCAATAATCATACTTCCTTGTGCCTTATGAATCGGAAGTTTTGCACCAATTGCAGCTACGATTGGCTCTTCAATGAGATATACATCCCGAGCACCTGCATTGCGTGTCGCATCTCGTGCAGCACGCATCTCCACAGAGGTTATACCAGACGGTACGCCCACAAGTACCCGTGGTGCAATAATCGACCGTGTTCCATTTCGGACCTTGGTTATCAGATATGAAAGCATTTCTTCTGTTACTTCAAAGTCAGATATCACACCGTTTTCCAATGGGCGAATAACCTCAATATGAGCCGGTGTACGTCCGAGCATCGTCTTTGCATCATTCCCCACCGCCACCAGTTGTCCCGTCTTTTTATTGATAGCAACAATTGTTGGTTCGTTAAGCACAATCCCCTTGCCTTTCACATACACAAGAATATTTGCAGTACCTAAATCAATCCCGATGTCAGTCGAAAGTTTGTCTATGAACGTATTAAATCGTTTTCTTAATCGCTTCATTACACGTTTGCATTTATGAATTTCTGATAGAGTTCCTCTTCGGTAAAGAACTTGATTTCACCAGTCTTTCGCTCAACGACTTCAAATTTTCCTTCCTCTTTCGTTTTGCGACTTACCACAATCCGATAGGGCATGCCCAACAAGTCACTGTCAGCAAATTTCTCACCAGCACGAACATCTCTCTCATCGTAAAGTACTTCCACCTTATTGTCGGTAAACATATCGTAAATACCCTCCGCATAATCTTTTATTTCTGCATCACCACCAGAGAGTTCAACGAGATGCACTTGGAATGGTGCAATCGATTCAGGCCATACAATACCTTTTTCATCAGCATATAATTCAACCACCGTACCCATCGAACGAGCGGGACCGATACCATACGAACCCATAATAACTGGTTTCTCTGATCCAGTTTCATCCTTAAAAGTAAGTCCCAATGCCTCTGAAAATTTAGTGCCCAACGAAAAAATATTCCCCACCTCAATACTTTTTCGCTCAGTGAGCTCATCACGAGTCACTCCTAATTCACTCAAATCCGCATCAGCAAGTACTTCACTATTTATTGCAATGCCCTTTTCTTCATTAACATAAATAATATCTTCACCTGCATCTGAAATTGTTTGATACTCATGACTAAACTTAGAAAATGCACCTCCTGAAGCAAATGTCTTATAGGTTTTAGACCCAATACCAATGCGATTAAAAATACGCGTGTATGCCTCCGCACACGCATCATAAAATGCAAGATGTTCTTCTTCGGTACGTGCAAATGAATACAAATCTTTCATTAAAAATTCTCTCGTTCGCATAATACCACTTTTTGCACGTGTTTCATTTCTAAATTTATTTTGAATCTGGTAAATATATCGGGGGAGGTCTTTATATGATTCTATGTATTGAGTCATTAAATGTGTCACCACCTCCTCGTGTGTCCACCCAAATCCAACTTCACCTCCCGCTGAAAGTTTTGACTTAAACCATACATCTACCAAATCATCACTCCATCGATTTGTTTTTTTCCAAATCTCTGCATCTTGTAATGATGGCATGATGAGCTCTTGACCACCAATATTATTCATCTCATCACGAATAATTGCGTTTATTTTTTCAATCACACGAATACCAAGAGGGAGAAAAGTGTACACCCCAGCCATTTCTTTATGAATGTATCCTGCCTGAATGAGGAGTTGTGCATTTTTTGAAACTTCATCTGAGGGCACTTCTTTGCGTGTTTTGGTAAAAAGTTGAGATTGTTTCATAAACAATATGTTAAATATTACGGCAAATAAATCACCCTTCGCATAAAAATATGAGCATAGGATTGTGTGTACATACCTCCGTCTCCACGGAATTATCATTCATTGTAGCGAGAAAGCACCCGTTGGTCAAAAAAACAGAAAATTGCTTAAAATATCTACAGCAACCGTGCAATATCATGCCATGTGACTGCAACCATAAGAAGAATGAGAAGCATAAAACCAAGTGTATTGAGCACTGCTACATACTGTGCACGAATAGGTGAGCCCTTAAGAGCTTCAATGACAACAAAGAGCAATCGTCCGCCATCAAGTGCTGGAAATGGAAGGATGTTGATGACTGCAAGATTGAGTGAAATGAAGGCAGTAAACATGAGTAGAGTAGTGACACCAAACGCAGATGCCTGACCAACCATTCCGACAATTCCCACGGGTCCTGCAACTTGTGAGAAATCAGCTTTAAAGCGTACTGCATCGAGAACAAGACGAACCGTTCCAACGGTTATATCACGAAGTCCTGTTAGCACAGCGAAAAATGACTCTTTAACTGCTTCAATAAAAGGTCGTTTCACTATTTCGATTTGTGATAAACCAACTCCAAGTGCGACATGATCTGGTTGTGATGCAATAATACCTGCCTTTGGTGTAATTGCGACAATACGAGGGTCTCCCCCATCTGTATATACAATAGTATGCACATCACTTGCATGCTTTGTAATAAACGAAGTAAATGCAGACGGAGTAAGATGCGTGAGTGTATCACCACCTGCGGTCATACCCAGAATAACCGCGCCATTGGGAAGTTGTGCCTGTGCTGCAGGGCTTTCAGGCAAGATACTGGTAATGGTAAGTTTTGCAGTAGGCCCCGCTTCTTGTTCAGAAACTGCACTCCGTACACCAATACCAAATGCAGTTGCCATAAGCACCCACGCAAGAAGGATATTCATGGTCACACCAGCAATCAACACCGCACTCTGTGCCCATTTACTCTTTGAGGTAAATGCTCCATCATGAGAAATTTCTCGTTCGTTTCGCTCCGATAAATCCTCTGCAGGTCTTGCAGACGGGTCTCCCACCCCGTCCTCACCAAATATTTTTACAAAGCCACCTACGGGAAAAAGATTAAATGAGTATGTGGTCTCACCCTTTGTTATTGAAAAAAGTTTGGGGGGGAATCCAATACCAAATTCATCAA
>JAHFMK010000070.1 GCA_023264435.1 Candidatus Kaiserbacteria bacterium | reverse complement strand
ATGCAAGCGGAAAAAGTCTTGAATATATTGAAGCGGATGGTACTCGATTTATTCCCCATGTCCTCGAACCATCATTCGGTGTGGGACGTGCATTTGTTGCAGTGCTTTCAGAAGCATATACAGAAGATGAAATGGGAGGCGAAGTGCGAACATATCTCAAACTTCCAACACATCTTGCTGCCTATCGAGTTGCTGTCTCACCGCTTCTCAAAAATAAGCCTGAATTAGTAGCAAAAGCACGAGAGGTTTTCGCAACACTTAAGAAGAAATTTGGGAATGTTGCATGGGATGACAATGGCAATATCGGCAAACGTTATCGTAGACAAGATGAAATAGGCACACCACACTGTGTGACGATTGACTTTGAAACGTTGGGTGATGAAAAACCAGAACTCAAAGATACGGTGACGGTACGCGACCGCGACACAGGCGCGCAAATTCGTGTTGCAATTTCTGAACTTACTGCGTACTTTAAGGAGTAATTACCTACCTATGGCATACAAATACATTACCACCACACTTCCATACGTAAATTCCGACCCTCATATTGGATTTGGCTATGAGGTTTTGCAAGCTGACGCACTCGCGCGCTATTGGCGACTCGTTGGACATGAAGTATTTTTTAATACAGGTACCGACGAACATGGACAAAAGATAGCACGCAAGGCAGACGAAGCTGGTCGTGAGAGGCAGGAATACGTTGATTATTACGCTGATGAATTTAAGAAACTTGGAAGGGGACTCAATCTTTCATTTGATAATTTCATTCGTACCACCGATGCGTCACACAAGCAATCAGCACAAGCCTTGTGGAAGCAGTGTGAGGCAAATGGTGACATCTATAAAAAGAAATATTCTGGATTATACTGCGTGGGATGTGAATCATTTAAGACTGAATCAGACTTGATTGATGGAAAATGTCCCGACCATCTCAATGTCCCCGAACTCGTCGAAGAGGAGAATTACTTTTTTCGACTTTCAAAGTATCAAACATATTTGGAAGAATATCTTTCGAAAGAGGGAGTCATTGTGCCTGAATGGCGAAGGGAAGAGGCAATCGCGTTTGTTCGTAATGGCCTTGAAGATTTTAGTATTTCTCGTGAAAAAGCACGGCTCGATTGGGGTATTCAAGTACCTGGTAATGAACAGCAAGTGATGTATGTGTGGTTTGATGCACTCACCAACTATATTTCTACATTAGGGTGGCCAGATGATGCGAACGGAAATTTTCAAAAATTCTGGAACAATGGAGAGGTACTGCAAGTTGCAGGCAAAGACCAAATACGGTTTCAGTCAGTTATCTGGCAAGCAATGCTCAAATCCGCAGGAGTGAAGCAGACCGATTGTGTCGTATATCATGGGTTCATCAACTCAGGTGGTCAGAAGATGAGTAAGTCAATTGGGAATGTTATTAGTCCGTATGAGCTTATTGCAAAATATGGTACTGATGCGACTCGCTATCTCCTTCTTCGCCATGTGCATCCTTTTGAAGACACCGATATCACCTGGGAGCGTCTTGATGAATGGTATACCGCACATCTTGTAAATGGACTGGGAAATCTTGTTGCTCGCGTGATGAAAATGTCTGAGGACAATATTGAATCATTCGTACAAATTGAAGAAATTAGATCCATACCCGGAGTAAAGGAGAGAATTGAAAAGTACGAATTCAACGCTTCGATTGATTGTATTTGGTCATACATAGCTGATATTGATCAACGTATACAAGAAACACAACCGTTCAAGAAAGTTAAAGAGAATAAAATTCAAGGACAAAAACAAATAGTTCTCTTGACTCAAGATTTAATGCGTATTGCAGTTGCATTGGATCCATTTATGCCCGAAACCTCAAAAATAATCCTTGACGCGATTAAAGCAAACAAAAAACCAGAAAACCTATTCTCACGCCTTCCGTAGATATGACATTTAAATATATTGATGTACACACCCATGTAAATCTGTCAGCGTATGATGCAGATAGAGATGTGGTAGAGACAAACACTCTTGCAGAGGGTATTGCACACATTAATGTCGGTACACAAAAAGATACGTCTGCAAAAGCAGTGGAGCTTGCTGAAAAGTATGATGGCGTGTATGCGAGTATTGGGGTACATCCCGTACATACGAGTAAATCGTATCATGACCCACAAGAGCTTGGTGAAGAAGGAAAAGAGTTTGTATCACGAGGTGAGGTATTTGATAGTGCGTATTACCGCACCCTTGCACAGCACAAAAAAGTGGTGGCAATTGGCGAGTGCGGTTTAGATTATTTTCGAGTAGAGAAAGAAACGAAAGCAGTGCAGGAGGAAGCATTTATAGCACAGATAGCACTCGCCAATGAGCTTGAAAAACCACTCATGCTTCACATCCGCCCTAGTGATGGACAGATGGATGCGTATGATGATGCAATTGCGATTTTAAGACGTGAAGCAAAGGTGTTTGGCAATGTACACTTTTTTGCAGGAACATATGAAGTTGCAAAACAATTTTGGGAGATGGGATACACCACCTCATTCACGGGAGTAATTACATTTGCCTCACAATATGATGAGGTAGTACAAAAAGCACCACTTGAAATGCTTCATGCAGAGACCGATGCGCCCTACGTGACCCCAAAACCATTTCGCGGACAACGCAACGAACCACGGCACGTACGGGAAGTATACCAACGAATTGCGATACTTCGCGGTGAAGACGAAGAGATGGTGCGACTCACACTTCTCAAAAATGCCAAACGAGTCTTTTGTATATAACGAATATTAAAATTTAAAATGTGTATAGAAAGAACATACTATTCTTAGTCTTTGTCTACCCTAGACAGGTAACTTGATTTCTGGTGAAATCTTGTGCATACTGCGAAAGGTTTGTTATTTGAAATACTACATTATTAATTGAGGTAACGTCATGAACGTTGAAAACGTATATAGACTCTCTTTGGTCACCAAAGAGCTGTCCTGTGCAAGTGTGCCTGAATTGCAGATACATTTGCAAAACAATAAGAGTGTATCTTTTTGGGAAAAGTTGGTGCAGGAGCTCCATTCCTCACCATTCACCGAAACAGCATTCGCAGTCCCAAAGGAAATGAAGACTGGCGATATATGTGGATATCAGGGATGTGGGTACCTCGCACAGAAGGGTACTGAAACGCATCTCTCCTTTCCTCTGTATGATTTCAATGTTGCATGTGTCATGCGTACAATGCATGTTGTGTTGCCCGCGTTGTACTACACGTTTTTGCATTTTGCAAAAGACCACACGGTGTCTGATGCACAATACGTAACTTTGTATCTCAATGATCGGTACAACATTTCAAAACCCACACCTGCTGGGTTTGTGTTTCCGATACTTATCGAGTCTCTCAAAAAAATTGCATTGAGCGAAAGGGGGAAAGTACGTGAGAGTATGGTACGTCACATTGACGATGCCATGCAGGAAGTGTGGCAAGAAATTGCACCAGTGACACACAAGCATCTCAAAAAAAAATGTAGTGCAGGTATATCTCGATCGGGACTTTTTTCTCTGATGTGTCCGACTGATGCTGAGATTACATCAGATCGAAATGTTGATATGCAAAAAGGAGGTGTACCACAAGGGGTATATCCAACTTTGTTGAATAGCTACAATATTCACACAGCGTATGAGCACCTCACACTTATCGCAGGATTAGCACGGATGCTTGATCTGGTGCGAGCACATGAGGAAGTTCCTGTGTATGTTGTGTAAAGACATCACCCCTGCGAGCGAAGCTCGCAGGGGTGATTTTTTAATCAAATATGGAAATTAGGTATCCATCAATAGTGCGTTGATCCATATCATAAAAATGTAT
>JAHFMK010000069.1 GCA_023264435.1 Candidatus Kaiserbacteria bacterium | reverse complement strand
TTTGAGTGCTTTGAACACTCCCTCCACTGTTTTAAAGGCACAAATAAGGTCGGTCGCGGTCTTTTCACCAATGCCTTTAATGCCAGGAATATTGTCTGACGGGTCACCGCGAAGTCCTTTGTAGTCAATCACTTGTTTTGGCCCAAACCCAAAGCGTCCTTTCACCGCAGTCTCGTTGTACAACACCGTGTCTTGTATTCCCTTTTTGAGGGTATATACCATAACTTTGTCATCATCAATAAGTTGCAGTGTGTCCATGTCTCCTGACGCAATAATAACCTGTATATCTTTTTCATTTTTTGTCTGTTCAACAATGGTGCCGAGCATGTCATCTGCCTCAAATCCTGCACATTCATAAATAGGAATACCAAATACGGCAAAAATATCTCGCGAGCGGATAATTTGTGCAACAAGAGAATCATCGGTTTTCGCACGTCCTGCTTTGTATTCCTTATAGACTTCATGTCGATATGTTGGTTCGGGAAGGTCATAGCACGCAACAATGTAATCAGGCTTCAACTCCTCGACAATTTTGAGTAACATCGCCACTACTCCATAGAGGGCACCAGTCGGCTCTCCCGCGGGAGAGGAAAATTCCGGAAGAGCGTGATACGCACGGTGCAAAATTGCATGTGCATCAAGCAATACTAATTTTTTTCGTTCTTCTTTTTTTGTGTTCTTAGTAGCCATACTGAATATTTCGTGTGCCATCTGGTTGAAGAGTGAGTAGTATGCGATATGCATCTGAGGGAATGAGCGATGCTATTTTTTCAGGCCATTCAATGCAGAGTAATTTTTGTGTGTCAGCGAGTAGTGATTCGAAACCCAATACACGCATCTCATCTTCAGCGTCAATACGATACGCATCGATGTGGGTGAGAGTGGTGAAACGGGTGTGTGTGGGAATCTCGTATGATTTCATCACTACAAATGTGGGGCTTGTGATTGTCTGTGTTACTCCAAGTATGCGTGCACACTCTTTTACGAGTGCGGTCTTTCCCGCTCCTAACTCACCTGAGAGTGTCATCACATGCGTTTTGCCTGATACAGAAATATCTGCGATGATTGTTTTCGCACATTTTGCTAAATCTTCAAGTGATGTAATTTGTTCACTCTTCATAAATGCATACTACCATTTTTCATGCATTCTTTCATTCTTGTATATAAGGTTGTATAAAAAGTTTTTCTATATGTAATGTCAAAAAAAGAGGCGGGGTTTTGTAATTTTCATTACGCAACCTCGCCTCATCGTGTGTGGATGCACCTATCTGATGCATACATACGGACTGCCGGAATCTGAATGAGTGCCGGACGTCCCTGTCTGTTCTCCACATACACATCTGCGGAGCGGTGTTCAACATCTGCATCCTTGCAGATGTTCTCAGAGTGGGCTTCCACAATGGCTTTCACAAGCCTTTGTGTTCCAGGGATGGAGCTCCGTACATTTACATACTTGTACGTACTTCCACACCCTGAAAGAAGTATAAGTAGGAGTGCAAGCACTCCTACTCGTACAAGGCTACTACCGCCCATAGTACCCTCCTCCTCTCGGTCCCCCCTGTTCAGGCACATGGTACTCGCGAGGGTCGACCCTGCGGTACTGTTGTTGGCCACCTCCCTGATACTGAGAAGATGAGTCCATACCACCTCCTTGTGGTCCACTCCCATTCATTCGAATTCCAGCAGGCGGAATATTCTGTCCATTATACTGGACAGAACTCGCGTTCGTGCTTGCAGAGCAATTTGCACCACCCCGCCGACCACTGCTCGCACCGCCATAGGCATTCTTCTTTTGAATGCCTTGACCACCGTTGGTGGCCCAGTCCATCAAGGGCTGTGCGTCCTGCATTGCAGAAAGCACAGCATCGCACCCGCCACCATGTCCACCGCCACCCACCATAGAGTGGTGAACACCCACTGACGCGTCCACCCCGCCCAGCGGAGTGTCAACGTCAATTGCGAGACCCATACTGGGTCCGCCGTGAGGGCTCCGGTGTGTGGCACAGCCACCCACCAGAATCAACACCGCAATAACAAACGATATCATCTTCATAATCCCTCCATCGGGGTTGTGATAATCCTTTTATATTATATCACCATATATATTTTTGTCAATACCACAGATACGGGTGTGTTGTTGGGTATTTTAGCGAGTCTTGCATGCTACCATGGTGTATATGCCACAATTTGATGACACACAAACAAATGTGAAACTCAAAAAACTTCATGAATCTGAGGAAGAGCGACTTATGCAAATACTTGCTCCAAAATATGGTATCGAGTATATAAATCTATTCGCTACTCCTATCAATTCAGAAATCTTGAAACTTATACCAGAAACAACTGCACGGCGTACTGAGATTGCACTCTTTGCTACCAATGGTGAGACATTACTTGTAGCGGTACGAAATCCAAAAAATCCCGAAATTATGTTAGTGCTTAATCCTCTCATTGAAACAGGGAAACACATACAAATGTTTCTAACGACACAAAGTAGTATGGAACATGCATGGGAACAATATGACGATATGGAAATATCGCATGCAAAAAAACAAGGGATACTTGACGTAGATCCAGAACGCATCAAAGAGTTTGCACACAGTATTCATTCTCATCTTGATGTCGCAGAAAAAATTGCACAAATAAATATTGAACGAAACGCTCATCAGACAAGCTTGCTTATTGCCGTTATTTTTGGCGGTGCACTTGCACTCAATGCATCAGATATTCACATTGAGCCAGAAGCAGTGGTTGTTCGTATTCGATACCGAATTGATGGCATACTCTGGGATGTGTGCAGTTTTGATAAAAGTGTATCAACACACATTGTGTCACGTCTTAAATTACTTGCCGGTGTAAAACTCAACGTACGCCGTGAGGCACAAGATGGTCGTTTCACATTCAATATTGGTACTCGTGAAATTGAAATTCGTACTTCAGTCATCCCCGGAGCATATGGAGAATCCTTAGTGATGCGCCTTCTTGACCCCAGTGCTTCGAGTTTTAATATTGAATATCTTGGCATGAATGCACGAATGCACGAAATCATGCTTGAAGAACTCAAACGTCCGAATGGTACCATTCTCACCACTGGTCCGACAGGTTCTGGAAAGACCACTGCACTCTATGCATTCCTTGTCTCTATCCACACTCCAGCGATAAAAATTATTACATTGGAAGATCCTGTGGAATATAAACTCCCTGGTATCGTGCAAACACAGGTGAATAGTGAGTACACTTTTGAACGCGGGCTTCGCACGATACTTCGACAAGACCCTGACGTTATTCTTGTAGGAGAAATTCGTGATCGTGAAGTTGCAGATACTACAATCAGTGCGGCACTTACGGGACACCTTGTATTCTCCACACTCCATACTAATAATGCAGCGGGAGCAATTCCTCGTCTTATCCATTTTGGCATAGATCCACGTACCATTGGAAGTGCATGTAATATTATTCTTGGTCAACGGTTAGTACGAAAATTATGTGATGTATGTAAAGTAGAACGCGCACTTACTATTGAAGAACAAAAATTGTTACACCGTATTTTTGAGCAACCAATTGCAATTCATTCCGTCTTCGAGTCAAAAGGTTGTGATGCATGTGATGGTAGCGGGTACAAAGGACGTACAGGTGTATTTGAAGCTATACAAATTGATGCACATGTTGTAGAAGCAATTATCAATGACCCTCGTGAAAGTACCATTCTTGCTGCGGCAAAACACCAAAATATTCCCACAATGCAACAAGACGGATTAATGAAAGTGTTGGGTGGCATCACAACACTTGATGAGGTTTCGAGAGTGCTTGACCTCTATCATCTCGAATAAATAC
>JAHFMK010000068.1 GCA_023264435.1 Candidatus Kaiserbacteria bacterium | reverse complement strand
CCATTATATTTTTTTGCAATTGTTTGAATCGTGTCTCCGCTTTTCATAATGTGTCGAACACCCGTAATTGGTAGAATAACTAATGTGTGTCCCGGTATAATTTGACTTGGATTTTTAATATCATTTGCCCACAAAATAGTTTTTGCACTCACATTAAACATTTCAGCAATCTGTGAGAGTGTGTCTCCCTCACGCACTGTATATACACTAATCTCTCCATTATTGGTCATGGTATTTACTTTTGTATGCTTACCATCACTCTCACCCGTAGACACAAGTGCACCGTCAATAACCAAAACATCTGATCCATCCTTTGCTGGGTTTGGATCTGTGTGCACCGCAGCTTTGAGAAGAGGAATTGTCTGCATATTACTATCGTGTGGGTAATATGCATCTGATTTTGTTTCAGCAGTTGCGGTATCAAAGAGTGCAGCAAAAAAACCAGCGTGTACCGAAAACGGTATAATCACCACCGCACAAATTACGCAGGCTTCAATAAGATGCCAACGTCCTACATTATATTTCGTTCTCAGACGTTCATCTTCCTTGCGAAGAACGCGAGTCTTTTTTAAGATCTGTTTAATACGATGAAATTATGGACTCTCCGCTAGACTTCCACCACGGTAATTTCTGAAACAAAAAGAGCGTTTATACGCTCTCCTCCGACATCCCAAAAGGGATGCTTACTATCATAGAGGAATGAATGTGTGGGTCAACCTTGCAAAAGTCGCTTGTCCACAGCACACTGTGGTGCTCATTTTGAGGCTTGCATACAGCCATATTTTTCTATTGGCATTACACTATTTTTGTTGTCTAATTTTTATGATTATTTACACGGTATGCCTTAATGTTCGGAGGACGCATGGTATAGTAATGCCTCACTCTATATACTGTATTTAAAATATTATGGATCATCTCGAAGGACTCAATGACGCTCAAAGAAATGCGGTGATAACTACCGAAGGACCTTTGCTTGTGCTCGCAGGGGCGGGATCAGGAAAAACACGCGTTATCACCCATCGAATAATCCATCTCATTTTGCAGGGAATTGCACCACACCATATTCTTGCGGTAACCTTTACCAACAAAGCAGCAAAAGAAATGCGTGAGCGTGTCCAACATCTTATGCACATGCATACCAGTGCAACCCGTGCAGGGGTAGATAGCATGCCCCTTGTCACAACGTTCCACGCACTCGGCGTTCGTATACTTCGAGAGCACCATGCAGTGTTTGGATTACGAAAACAATTTACGATATATGATAGAAGTGACTCTATCAGTGCGGTGAAAAAGGCACTTGAACGTGCGGGCTACGACCCCAAACAATTTGAACCACGAAAGATTCTTTCTATGATTTCTCGTGCAAAAGGTGATGCAGTGAGTCAGGCTAAATATGCAGAGACGGTGCGTTCGGGAATTGAAGATGCAACAAATATGGTATGGCGTCACTATGAAGACATTCTCAAAGCTGAACACGCACTCGACTTTGATGACCTCCTTGCAAAAACGCTTTCACTGCTCTCACATCATCCCGATATACTTGCACAATACCAAAAACGATTTCAGTACGTGCATATTGATGAATACCAAGATACCAATCGTGTACAGTTTGAAATTGCACAACTCATTGTCGGAAGTCGAGCAAACCTCTGTGTTGTGGGAGACGTTGACCAAAATATTTATTCATGGAGAGGAGCAGATGTAAAAAACATATTACAATTTGAAAGACAGTTTCCGCAGGCAAAAATTATTATGCTTGAAGAAAATTATCGCTCCACACAAACCATTATTACTGCCTCAAATGACATCATTGAAAAAAATGTAAACCGCCCGCAAAAAAAAGTATTTACCAACAATCATGAGGGTGAACTCATTTCACTCTACACCGCAATGGGTGGGCAAGAAGAAGCAGAACATGTTGCGATGACCGCTAAAGAACTGATAAAAAGTGGTGCGTCTCCCTCAGACATCGCGGTACTCTTTCGAACAAACTTCCAATCACGAGTACTCGAAGAAGCATTTATCAACTACGGTGTACCGTACCAGATGCTCGGCACACGCTTTTTTGAACGAAAGGAAATTAAAGAAATACTTTCATATCTTCGTCTTGCTCTCAATCCCGATAGCACTGCAGACCTTACACGTATTATCAACACTCCAGCACGAGGGATTGGAAAAGTGACCGTACTCAAGCTTGTTGAAGGGCAAGGTGATACACTTCCAAAAAGTACTTTGGAAAAGGTGCATTCATTTTATGCGCTTATTTATGGTATTGCGGAGTACGCAAAAACACACCCTGTCCATGAGACGATGGTGTATATCATGAAACAAACAGGAATTGAGCAGATGTATCGAAATGATGGAGAAGAAGGACTCGAACGACTTGAAAACATTCGTGAACTTGTGACCCTCGGCACCAAGTATGCTGAGTATGAACCAGAAGAAGCTATTGAGCATCTTCTCGAAGATGCTGCGCTGGGAAGCGATCAGGACGAACTCAAAGAAAAAGCAGATCTTGATGCAGTACGTCTTATGACTATCCATTCTGCAAAAGGTTTGGAGTTTGCCTACGTGTTTATTACGGGACTTGAAGAAGGACTCTTTCCACATGAGCGTCTTGGTGATGAACGAACTGACGAAGAAGAGGAACGGCGACTTTTTTATGTAGCACTCACTCGTGCCCAAAAAAAGGTATACTTGTCATTTGCTCACATTCGTACAATTTTTGGCTCGCAACGAGTCAATGCACCCTCATCATTTCTCCGCGACATTCGCAGTGAGCTTATTGAGAGTAGCAACCCGTCTGAATCAGGGTATGAGCGTACGGTGTATTTGGATTAGAGCAAAAAACTTTTCTGAGTATTATCTTAAAAAACCACACGAGGTTTTTTGTTCATCCAAATACAGCTATATTGCACTTAACAAGTCTTTATTTTTTCTTTGACAATGTTTCACCCCACACTATACTGTCCGTATGGTACAATTTTTTGTAAAAAAATCGCTGGGGCAGAATTTTCTTAATAATCCACATATTCCAAAACTCATGGCAGAGGCAGGTGGTGTAGTGCACGGAGATGTAGTTGTTGAGATAGGCCCTGGAACAGGAGTACTTACTCGTGAACTCCTCGCTCGCGGGGCGAAGGTTATCGCGCTTGAAGCAGATATTCGCGCAGTCGAAATACTCAATGAATTGTTTCATGATGAAATAATGGCTCAACAATTAGTTATTTCACATACTGATGTTCGTAGATTTGATATTTCAGCACTCGGGCTTCGCCCGAGTGCCTACAAAGTAGTTGCCAACATACCCTATTATCTCTCGGGCATGCTCTTTCGTATTTTTTTAGAACATCCAATATACCCCTCACAGCTTGTCTTTCTTGTACAAAAGGAGGTTGCGGAGCGTATTGCACGAGATAAAAAAGAATCACTCCTCTCACTCTCCATCAAAGTTTTTGGTGACCCTGTTTATATAAAAACCGTAAAGAAGGGTAATTTTACTCCCGCACCAAAAGTTGATTCAGCCATTATTGCAGTCAATTCTATCTCGCACATTCGTCTTGAAAATATTCCTCCTGACTTCTTTTTTAGAATATTGCATGAAGGATTTAAATCAAAACGAAAGCAATTATTGGGGAATTTGTGTGAAATATATACTCGGGAGAGGCTTGCAGAAATATTTGACTCCCTTCTGCTTCCACTCAATATTCGCGGGGAAGATGTCACGCTCACACAGTGGCTTATACTCTGCAAAAAGCTTTACAATACGTCACAAACATCTACTTATCATTAAGAAAAAATGGGGAGATATTGTATCCTCATCTATATCACATACATATAGTCCTCT
>JAHFMK010000005.1 GCA_023264435.1 Candidatus Kaiserbacteria bacterium | reverse complement strand
ATGAAGAAAAGAAGTTGATTGCGGAGTGGTCGGCGTAACCTACTATGCGTGGAAAATTTTTCTACACAATTTGCATAGCATTTGCAGGAGGAATATTTTTTCGAACAATATATGAGGTAGGGTTTGCAGAGAGTGGACTGGTGCTCGTTGTGAGTGGTGTGTGTGCAGTGTTGTGGAGACGCAAAGCCGTAGGCTTTGCGTCTCCTTTTTTTATAACCAGTCTTTTTTGTCTTGCTTTTGCACTTGGTATGATGCGAATGGATATCGCTGATACCCGCACATCACCATTTACTCAATATGTGGGACACGATGTCGTGATGACAGGAAAAGTGGTTCGTGAACCAGACGTTCGTGAACGCACGATACATATACATCTTGCACCGAAGGTGGGGGAGGTGTATCTCGACGAGCGAGTGTTGGTATCTGTCGAACGATTTGCGCATGAGGTGAACAATATTGCGTATGAAGATATTGTACAAGTGCACGGCACACTCACACTTCCCAAACCGTTTGATACTGATGGTGGACGTGTGTTTCACTATCCTGAATATTTGCGTACACAAAATGTATCATATGTGATTGAGCGCGCCTCACTGGTGGTGGAAACGCACGGAGAAGCTTCGCTACTCCGTGCGCTGTTTGCGGGTAAGAAAAAATTTATAGAGTCACTCGAACAAGCGGTGCCTGCTCCGTATTCAGGACTTGGAGAAGGTGTGTTGCTTGGAGTAAAACGAGCACTCGGTAGTGATCTTGATGAAGCATTTCGCAAGACGGGCATTATTCATATTGTGGTACTTTCTGGATACAACGTACTCATTGTGGTTGAGGCGATGCTTTTTGTGCTTGCATATTTTTTCCGCCCGCGGATGCGTATGCTCATTGGGCTACTCTGGATAGTGACATTTATGATGCTTGTCGGAATGACTGCAACAGTTGTGCGAGCATCTATTATGGCAGGGCTTCTTCTCATTGCGCGTGGAACGGGACGAACGTACGCGGTTTTGCGAGGGCTTGCAATTGCAGGAACCGTGATGCTTCTCATTAATCCATTCTTGTTGGTCTATGATCCAGGATTCCAGCTTTCGTTTTTGGCAACATTGGGACTTATTCTTTTTTCACCGCATGTGGAACAATGGGTCGCTCGAGTTCCACGTGCATTGGGAATACGAAGTATTTTGACAGCAACGCTTTCGACGCAAATTATAGTGCTTCCTCTACTTTTGTATCAAACGGGAATGTTCTCACTTGTCTCGGTGATTGTGAATATACTAGTACTTCCTATGGTGCCGATTGCGATGTTTCTCACATTTCTCACAGGAATGGCTGGATTGATGTCGGAAACAATAGGAAGTGTGATGGGATATAGTGCGTACTTCTCACTCGCTTATATTATTGAGATTGCTCGCACATTTGCAAATATGCGACTGTCAGCCATGACTATTAATGCATTTCCGTTTTGGGTGGTTGTGGTGTCGTATCTAATTATGTTTTGGGTGTATGTTCGATTTCAAAAAAAATATGGAGAAGTCGAAAATATATCTACACTACACACGCCTATATCTGATGCATATCATGAGTATGATGGATGGGTAATTGAGGAGGAGAACAAAAAGTCCCCTGAAACGCTTCGCGTTTCAGGGGACACACAGAGCACATTACCGTTTCGATAGTCAGATTTTTCCTGTGTCTGAAGGAGGACTTAACTCAAAAGGTATTGGTGGTGAGGCATTTTTTCAAGCACCCATCAAGATGAACACACTCATCTTCTGATATTTTTCATCTACTCGATTGCGATACTATGGGAGGGTATTAAATCGTTTCTCAACAACGCTCCAATTTACGTTGTATAAAATTGCTTCAATGTAGCTTTTCTTTTCTGCGGGTACGTAGTCAACCATGAATGCATGTTCCCACATATCCATTGCGAGAATGATATCGAGTCCACCAAGCTGTCCGAGCTCATGATCACTTACCCATGCGGTGTGTATAGTATGTGCTTCTGCATCATGATAGAGCACACTCCATCCAATACCACGACTCATGCCGACACTTGTGAAGTGCGCAATGAAATTTTCAAGAGAACCATATTTCTCACTCACGGAGATAGCAAGGGCAGATGTTGGATTGAGTGCTGTACTCCCCCCTTCAAATTGTCCAAAGTAATATTCATGCATACGCATACCATTAAACTCAAATCCTAAACGTCGTCGTGTTTCGGTAATAGCGTATGCAAATTTTTCTTTGTCCGTTGCTTCTAGCTCTTTAATTTGTTCGCGAAGTACGTTGACGTGTTTTACGTATCCTTCATAAAGGCCGATGTGCACTTTAATTTGCTTTTCTGATAGGCCTGTAAGTGTTGGTAGTGAAAATGTTTTTGCGGTATATGTGTGCATAGGTACTGTTTTTATGATTATTTTTTTTAAGATGACACTCTATGAGTTTAAAAAAATGCCTAATAAATATGTTCAACAGTATATCATATTGCAAACATCTCGTGCGGTAGAATAGAAGCATGAAAGATGTTCGTATCGCATCCGTCACTGCGTGCATAATGCTCGTGTTACTTTTTGTTGGGAGTACTATTTTGTCTCAACAATCAGTAGCAGTAGAACGTGAGGGAATGCTTCACGTTACATTTCTTGATGTAGGACAGGGCGATGCGACACTTATTGTTTCCCCCACGGGAACACAGGTGCTTATTGATGGAGGACGTGATGGTAGGGTTGTGGGAGCATTACAAAAAGAAATTGGGTTTTTCGATACTGATATCGATATGGTAGTAGCGACACACCCTGATGCCGATCATATTGGCGGACTCATTGATATATTTAAAAAATACACGGTGCATACAATTCTGTTAACTGAAAATATCAATGATACACCCGTGTCAGACGTCTTTCAGAAAGCGGTGGAAACTGAGGGAGCAACAATTCGCTATGCTCGTGCAGGACAAATATATGATTTGGGTGATGGGGTAATGGGTACAACTACATTGCATATTTTATTTCCTGACCGTGACCCAACCAATCTTGAAAGTAATATGTCATCTATAGTGGCACAGGTACAGTATGGTGATATAGAGTATCTGCTCACGGGTGATTCACCGATAGCAATTGAGCAATATATGATAGGGAAGCTAGGAAGTGTGCTTGCAAGTGAGGTATTGAAGTTAGGACATCATGGTTCAAAAACTTCTTCGAGTGAATTGTTTGTGCGAACGGTTAATCCTCAGTATGCGATAATTTCTGCGGGAAAAGATAATTCGTATGGACATCCACATAAGGAAGTGACTGACCGATTGCGTATGCTGGGCATTGCCCAAAAAAGTACTATTGATGAGGGGACAATCAATTCAGTGAGTGATGGAAAAACGGTATGGTTTGAGTAATCGAGGTACACAATATAAAACGGGCATCGCTTCGCGATGCCCGTTTTATATTTCCCACATCCTCTAAATAAGATTTGCCTTTTTAAGTGTTGCGTACGCACCATTCTTTGCGATGGTTCGAAGTGCACTTGTTGAGACATTGACTACAATAGTCTTGTCAATGTCAGCGACATAGATTCGCTTCTTTTGAAGGTTCGGTTGTCGGCGTACTTTTCCACAGGGATTAAACTGTGTCGCACGAGTGCGGTTTGAGTAGCGTCCTCCCATTTGGGATGTCTTTCCGGTTATATCACATTGCTTTGCCATATTTGTGTTGTTTAGTGTCGCCCATACTATCATGATTGTCTGAAATAGCAAGAATATTTGAAGAAATCTCCTCCTCCTGTACAATGGTACACATATTCATAGTATTGTATTCATGTTTGAAATTATCACTATTGCCATTCTCATTCTTTCGATTGTGCTTCATGAAGTGGCTCATGGTTATGCTGCTAATTGGCTCGGCGACCCCACTGCCCGCCTTGCAGGACGATTGAGTCCAAACCCATTGCTTCATATTGATCCGATGGGTTCGGTGATTATCCCCGCACTACTTTTTTTATCTGGCTCACAATTTCTCTTTGGGTATGCAAAACCAGTTCCTTATAATCCTTATAATCTTCGAAATCAAAAGTGGGGAGAGGCCATCGTTGCGGTAGCGGGTCCGCTCACCAATCTTCTTCTTGCATTTATTTTTGCCATAATTATTCGATTTGCATCAGTACTTAATTTGTCTTCTGCATTTATGGAGATGGCAGGATACGTAGTATTCATCAACATACTTCTGGCTGTTTTCAATATCATTCCATTTCCTCCACTAGATGGTTCAAAAGTGATTATGCCATTTTTGCCATATCAACTTGCGTATCGATACCAAATGCTTGCACGGAAAATAGAGAATCTTGGCTTTATGGCAGTGTTTCTGACGGTTGCGATTTTTATGCTTGTGTTGTGGAAACCATTTTCTGTTGTTGTATCTACTATTTATCAAGTTATGGTAGGAATGTAATTTTTCGTGTGCAGTATTGACTTACTGAAGTTTTTTGGTATACTGATGCTAGTTTACAATTTTTTTTCACCATTAAAGGGTGAGAGGGGGTCCACCCCTATTTCCTTAACCGCACATCTCGTATGTGTGGTCTTTTTTGTATAGTTATTATGATAATAATCTCTTGTCATTAAGAAGTGTCCAAAAATGGTGGCGTTAGTTAGATAGGCACTTGCATATTTTCGAGTGTGTAGTACAGTATCCGCACCGTTTCACTAGTTTTTTAATACAGGGAACAGAAGATAAATATTACACATGGCAACAATCAATCAATTAACAAAAAAAGGACGAAAAGATACACCATCACGCACCAAGACTGGTGCACTTCGATCTGGTTTCAATAAAATCAGTAATCGTTCAAATGTATACGTCTCACCTTTTAAGCGTGGTGTCTGTACAAAAGTCACAACCAAGACTCCTCGTAAGCCAAACTCAGCAATTCGAAAGATTGCCCGTGTTCGACTTACCAATGGTCAGGAAATTACCGCATACATTCCAGGTATTGGACACACTTTGCAAGAACACTCCGTGGTGCTTGTACGTGGAGGACGTGTAAAGGATATTGGTGTGAATTACACCATTGTGCGTGGTAAGTACGATGCAACAGGAGTGAACAAGCGAATGCAGGGACGTTCACGATATGGTGCAAAGCGACCAAAAGCAGGAAAGTAGACATTATTAAAATAGACTATACTCGCTATAGATAATCGATAGGAAATTATGCGACGACCAATAAAAAAACGACCAGTAGTTATTGCAGATGAGCGATACAACTCCACGAGTGTTGCAAGACTCACCAACTACATCATGCTTCGTGGACAGAAAGAAACAGCACGAAAGATTGTGTATGCAGCTTTTGAAGAAATTAAGAATGCAAAGGAAGGTGGTGGTGACCCCGTAGAAATTTTTGAGACCGCTGTACGAAACGCGGGTCCACAAATGGAAGTACGTTCACGACGTGTGGGAGGAGCAAATTATCAGGTTCCACGGGAGGTTCGTCCCGAACGAAGACTTGCACTCGCACTTCGATGGATTATTACCGCAGCTCGAAATCAGAAAGGTGTTCCAATGCATAAGGCACTTGCAAAGGAAATTATGGCAGCGGCACGAGAGGAGGGTTCAGCAGTGAAGAAGAAAGAGGATACACACCGAATGGCCGAAGCCAATCGCGCGTTTGCTCACTTTGCGTGGTAGATGTACGAGAAAGAATATAAAAAGCGCGAGCCTTTGGCTCGCGCTTTTTATATCAATCATCACAATGATGCTACGATTTTAATCTCAATAAATCGAATGAATTTATTTTTGATGAAATGATGTTAATAGAGAGGGGTATAGATTTTTATGTCGTTTAAGATAATAAAAACCTCATGGCTTCGCCATGAGGTTTGAAAGAATTTCAGTACATTTTGTATCGCACATTAAATTTATTTTGTGCGAGACGAATAATAGTTTCTAAACTAACGTACTAGTGGGATTGGTACATCAAGTCTATCTTATTCCATCTTTTTTTCATAAAATACGATTGCGTTGGTGAAAAGGAAATCATCATAACAAATTGTTTTCGTCAACCACCTTCTCCATCAGTGGTCCAAGAGATAGATGTTTGCCCGATTTCATTTTCGAGCATTTCGCCGTGTGCGTATGATACGATGAGCATCATTGCTGATACTACACCGCAAAGAAGGTTTCTCATTCCAAAACTCCCAGTGGATGAAACAATGAATGAAATATCAAATAACAACTTTTATTATAACACATATTATTGTATATAACAATATAGGCAAAATATCCTCCAAATGAAATTTCTACAGTTATAGCGTGGGTTAGAAAAATAGTTGCTCAATGCAGGTAAATACCGTATAGTATCGGCAACGAGGCCTAAGGCCTTTTTTACGTAACGCAGACACTGTCTTACGTAGGGTATTTTAAGCATATACCTCTTTTTCTCGTGAGATGTGAGAGTCGCACAGAGTAAAAGCATACATATTATTTATTTAGCAAATCGTATACATTATTTATGGCACGCGCATTTCCATTAGAAAAGCTCCGAAACTTCGGTATCGTGGCACACGTTGATGCAGGAAAAACAACGACCTCAGAACGAGTACTCTTTTATACGGGCATGAGTCACAAGATTGGTGAGGTACATGACGGTGCAACGGTTACTGACTGGATGGAGCAGGAGCGAGAACGAGGTATCACCATTACGGCAGCGGCTATTTCGTGTAATTGGACACCCTCACTCAATCCAGACCGTATTAATGATGCGTTCAAATATACATTCAATATCATTGATACTCCTGGACACATTGACTTTACCGCAGAGGTAAAGCGTTCAATGCGTGTGCTTGACGGTGCTATTGTGGTATTTGATGGTGTGGCAGGTGTAGAACCACAGTCAGAGACAAACTGGCGATATGCAGACGAAGCGGGAGTACCGCGTATTTGTTTCATCAACAAGATGGACCGAGTGGGTGCAGATTTTGAGCGTTCATACGCATCTATTTTAAGTCGACTCTCAAAGAAGGCAGTACGATATCAGATTCCATGGGGAAGTGAAGACCAACTTAAAGGTGTTATTGATCTCCTTAAAATGAAGGCGTATACCTTTGAAGGTGAAATGGGAATGAAAGTGGTGGAGCATGAAATTCCAGATGAATATAAGGCAGAGGCGGAAAAGTTTCATGGTGAACTTGTGGAGCGAATTGTGGAAAATGATGAAGCACAGATGAGTGCATATCTTGAAGGAAATGAGCCTAGTTATGCAGAACTACAAGTGACACTTCGTAAAGCAGTGATTGCAAACCAAATTTTCCCCGTGATGACTGGTTCTGCGCTTAAAAATGTGGGTGTACAACGAGTGCTTGATGCGGTGGTGGATTACCTCCCCTCTCCTGTCGATCTTCCACCGGTAAAGGGAATTAACCCCGATACTGATGCAGAGGAGCTTCGTGAAGCAAGAGATGAAGCGCCGTTTTGTGCACTTGCTTTCAAACTTCAGACTGACCCATTTGTGGGACAACTCACTTTCTTCCGTGTATATTCTGGGACGGTGCGAGCAGGAAGTTATATATTTAATGCATCGACTGGCGAGAAAGAACGATTGGGACGAATTGTACGATTGCAGGCTGATAAGCGTACTGAAATTGAAGAAGTTTATGCAGGAGAGATTGCGGCAGGTGTGGGACTCAAAGAAGTGAAGACTTCACATACACTCTGTACTGAGGACAATCCGATTATTCTTGAGACTATTACTTTCCCAGAACCTGTGGTAGCAATGCGTATTGAACCAAAGACAAAGAATGACCAAGAGAAGATGGGTCTTGCAATGAAAAAACTCTCTGATGAAGACCCTACATTCCGTGTATCAACTGATGATGAGACACTTGAAACAATTATTGCAGGAATGGGTGAGCTTCATCTTGAAATTATTGTAGACCGCATGAAGCGAGAGTTCGGTGTGGAGGCAAATGTGGGTAAGCCACAGGTAGCATATCGAGAAACAATCCAACATGAAGCTGAGGCAGAGTACAAATATGTAAAACAGTCAGGTGGACGTGGACAGTACGGTCACGTAAAAATTCGTATTCGCCCAATGAAGAAACTCGAAGAAGGTGAAACAGTTGCAAAGAATGTGACACGAGAAGACCATTATGAATTTGTAAATAGCATTAAGGGAGGAGTGATTCCAAATGAGTACATTCCTGCGGTAATGAAGGGATGTAAAGAAGCAATGGCACGTGGGTTTGTGGCAGGGTACAAAATGGAAGACATTACGGTTGAACTTTTTGACGGAAGCTACCATGATGTAGACTCTTCTGAAATTGCATTCAAACTCGCTGCAATTCATGCATTTAAAGAGGCTGCACGGAAGGCAGGTGCTGTACTCCTTGAGCCAGTTATGAGAATTGAAGTGACAACACCAGAGAAATTCATGGGTGATGTAAATGGAAATATTAGCTCAAAGCGTGGATTGGTAGAAGGAATGGATGATCGTGATATGGTAAAGGTAATTCGTGCAAAAGTGCCACTTTCAGAGATGTTTGGGTACACAACGATTCTTCGTTCGATGACCGAAGGACGTGCAAATATGACTATGGAATTTGACCATTACGCAGTGGTGCCACCAAACGTATCACTTGAAATTCGAAAAGCTCGTGGAGTTAAGGATATTGAAGAGGAAGCATAGAATATATAAAAATATAAGACACAAGACCCGCGCCGAAGGCGCGGGTCTTGTGTCTTATATCAGAACTCAAAGTTTATCCAATGATAATTCACGAAATTTGAGTGGATAGAGTTGGACAGAAGCTTGCAAAATAGTCTCTGTTCTTGTACTATGGCGGACACCGCATCACATCCTATTTTGGTGTGATTGAGGGAGTTTAGATTGCTCTTTTTGACATGCAATGCAGTACTTAGAGGAGAGGCAGCGTTCTCGCGCCCTTTCTTCTCATTATATGCATGACTTCTTTATTTTTATATAAATAGAGAGAATCGTTGCAATGTGCGGAATTATCCATTCAATTTAATTATTAACTAATCAAAGTTATTATGGCAGATTTTGATCGTACAAAACCGCACGTAAACGTTGGTACTATTGGTCACGTTGACCATGGTAAGACGACGCTTACTGCTGCGATTCTTACTACTCTCAAGGCAAAAGGCAATGGCTACAATGCCAATGTAAAGGCCGTTGAAGAAATTGACAAGGCACCAGAAGAAAAAGCACGAGGAATAACAATCTCACTCTCACACTCAGAGTACGAGACTCCAAACCGACACTATGCACACATTGATGCGCCAGGTCACGCTGACTACATCAAAAACATGATTACAGGTGCAGCACAGATGGACGGTGCAGTGCTTGTGGTTGCTGCAACTGATGGAGCAATGCCTCAGACCAAGGAGCACGTGCTTCTTGCAAAGCAGGTTGGTGTACCAAACATCATTGTGTTCCTCAATAAGTGTGACATGGTAGATGACGAGGAGATGATTATGCTCGTTGAAGAAGAACTTCGTGAACTTCTCACAAAGAACGGATTTGACGGAGCAAATGCACCAGTTATTAAGGGCTCAGGACTCAAAGCACTCGAAGACCCAACTTCAGAATGGGGTAATAAGGTGATTGAGCTCGTTGATGCAATGGATTCATACTTCCCACTTCCTGTTCGAGACCTCGACAAGCCATTCCTTATGCCTATCGAAGACGTATTCTCGATTGAAGGACGAGGAACAGTGGTTACTGGTCGTGTAGAGCGAGGTAAGGTAAAGGTTGGTGAAGAAATTCAGATTGTCGGTATCAAGGATACTGCTGCATCAACGGTGACGGGTGTTGAAATGTTCAACAAGTCACTCGACCAAGCACAAGCAGGAGACAATGCAGGTATCCTTCTCCGTGGTATCAAGAAGGAAGATATTCACCGTGGACAGGTGCTTGCAGCAAAGGGTTCTGTGACACCACATACAGAATTTGAAGCAGAAGTATACGTCCTTTCAAAGGATGAAGGAGGACGTCATACACCATTCTTTACTGGATACAAGCCACAATTCTATATCCGTACGACTGACGTAACGGGAGAGGTAACGCTTGCAGATGGAGTGGAAATGGTTATGCCTGGTGATACTGCGAAATTTAAAGTGAAACTAGTTGCACCAGTGGCACTTGAAGATCAGCAGAATTTTGCAATTCGTGAAGGAGGACGTACAGTGGGTGCAGGAGTCGTAACAAAAATTGTTGCGTAGTTGGTCCATTAATTAGAAACTTTACATTGTACTATGACAACAAAAGCAACAAGTGAAAAAAAGCCACGGAAGGCGAGTTCGACAGGTGAAGTTCAAAAACTTCGTATTCGAGTTCGAGCCTATGAGCATAAAATCCTCGATACCTCAGTGAAGCAGATTATCGATACGGCACAGCGTTTTGACGCCACCGTTATTGGTCCAATCCCACTTCCTACTGAAATAAAGAAATATACCGTAAACCGTTCATCATTTGTGTACAAGGATGCGCGAGAACAGTTTGAGATGCGAATGCACAAGCGTGTAATCGACATCATGAATCCAAGTGCAAAAGTGATTGAAGCACTTACAAATCTTTCACTTCCATCAGGTGTGAGCATTGACGTGAAGATGATGTAGTTGTTCCTACTGTCATTAGGTACATGTAATTGAAAACCCCCATAGCCAAAGGCTATGGGGGTTTTCAATGTTCCGCGTATCAAGTGGAGTGCAGAAATGGGTGGAGTTGGACAATACATTGCGTTTTCAAAAGAAATATCGTATACTCACGCAAGCTTTTATAAGACCTATGTACCTATCTGATTATATTCAGATAGAGACCAATGGGCACAAAACCGCGATTTTTATTTTGCGAGCTTGTGCTCGCGACATAAAAATCGCGGTTTTGTCATTATGGGTCATAAAAGTAATTTATCAGCTAGTTTCACCATTGAATGAAATTCGTTTTAGGAACTAAGGAGCATATGACCCAAGTGTTTGATGCACAAGGAAATGCTCACCCTGTTACCATTCTTCGTGTATCATCTGCAAAAATAACGCAGGTGAAAACAACTGAAAAAGATGGTTACGAAGCAGTACAAATTGCTTCGGGTGCTCAAAAAGAGCATCGGGTAAACAAGGCAGGACGAGGTCACCAAGGTGGTGCGTTTAAGCACGTCATGGAATTTCGTCCACGGACAGGAACAGACGAATCTATCTCAGGTTTTGAAAAAGATGCATCATTTGACGTGTCAGTCTTTTCAGAAGGAGATATGGTGCGTGTTTCTGCAATCTCAAAAGGAAAGGGATTTCAGGGAGTTGTCAAAAGACACAAATTTGCAGGACAGCAGAGAAGTCATGGTGTGAAGCATGCACTTCGTCAACCAGGATCAATTGGTACTACTGGTCCACAACGAGTGTTTAAAGGGAAGCGTATGGCAGGCCGAATGGGTGCTGACCGCGTAACCGTTACTAATTTAAAGGTGATTGCAGTGAATAAGGATGAGAACATTCTTCTTATCCGCGGTGCAGTACCTGGTCGACGAGGAACCTTAGTAGAAGTACGAAGCATATAAGTATGACAGCAAAAACATTACAAGCGAATGTATATTCGCAAGCAGGAACTGAAGTTTCTAAGATTACTCTTTCAGAGAAAATTTTTGGTGTCGCATGGAATGCTGATCTCGTACATGACGTTGTGGTATCAATGCAGAGCAATGCACGTGCAGGTACTGCACACACTAAGACTCGTGGAGAAGTACGTGGAGGTGGAAAGAAGCCATGGAAACAAAAAGGAACAGGTCGCGCGCGACACGGTTCAACGCGTTCTCCAATATGGAGTGGAGGAGGTATTGCTCATGGTCCACGAAATGATAAGGATTACACACGAAAAATAAACAAAAATGTTCGTGCAAAAGCACTTGCGAGTGTACTTTCACAGAAATTTATTGATGGAGAAGTTATATTCATCGATTCATTTTCTTTTGAGACGGCAAAGACTGCTGCTGCACGTAAAGTGCTTATGGCACTCTCGCATATCGATGGCAAGAATGAATTGGCAACGAAGCGAAAAAATACTGCACTCATCGTTCTTCCGGGACGTGATGAGCACGCAGAATTGAGTTTCAGAAACTTTGGAAACGTTGAGACTATTTCAGTCAAGGACGTTAACCCTGTTGCATTACTCACTTATAAGTATGTTGTAGTCGCAAAACCTGAGGAATCACTGAAAGTGCTTGAAGCACGGGTGAGTACCAAAACGGCACGTAAGGCTATAACCGTAAAATCATAGTATGGCTATCTTTGGAAAAAAGGATGCGCCAAAGGAGCAGGAGGTGACAACAGTAGTAAAGACACCATCGTCTGTATTACAACATCACGTACTGTTTGCTTCGGTCATTAAAAAGCCACGTATCACAGAAAAGTCAGCACTCCTTACGGACAAGAATGTATATACATTTGAAATTCATAAGAATGCGTCAAAGTATGATGTGCGTGATGCTATCATGGCGCTCTACAATGTAACGCCAACAAAAGTACACATTGTTAATCAGGCACCACGAACGTCAATGTCACGTGCCCGCGGTCGAAAAATGGTAGTACATGGTATGCGAAAGGCATACGTGTATCTTAAAAAAGGTGACCGTATAGAACTTGTATAAGTATGAAAAAATATAAACCAACATCAGCTGGTCGTCGAGGGATGACCGTAGTCTCATACAAGGACGTGCTTACCACCGGTAAGAATGAGCCTCTCAAAAGCCTTACTAAAGGACGGAGAAGTACGGGCGGTCGCAATAGCACAGGACGTATCACGATGCACTATCGTGGAGGTGGTAATAAACGAACATATCGTGAAGTAGACTTTACGTATAATAAGAAAGATATTCCTGCAGTCGTTGAGTCAATAGAATACGATCCATATCGTTCAGGGTTTATTGCACTTGTTCTCTATAAAGATGGTGAGCGTCGATACGTACTTGCACCAAAGGGATTTGTAAAAGGAGATGAGTTTATTGTATCTGAAGCTGCAAAGCCAAAGGTTGGTAACCGTCTTACTCTCGCACATATTCCAGTCGGTACCTTTATATTCAATCTTGAATTGAAGCCAGGAGCAGGTGCACGTATCGCGCGTTCAGCGGGCAACAACGCAGAAGTGGTTGCTCACGACGCCGGGTATACACTAGTAAAACTTCCCTCATCTGAAATTCGTAAGATTATCAGTACGGCATGGGCTACTATTGGAGGTGTTTCAAATGATGAACATCGTTTGGTAACACTTGGAAAAGCAGGACGAGCACGACACCGAGGACTTCGACCGAAGAACCGTGGTACTGCTCGAAATGCCGTAGACCATCCACACGGAGGAGGAGAAGGACGAGCGCCACGTGGTCACAAGCGTTCACGCACCATGCAAGGTCGTCCAACCGGAAAAGGACAAAAAACACGTCGACCAAAGAAGTATTCCAATACACTCATCGTTAATCGACGAAAACCAGGAAAACTTATGGCAGGAGGAGGACGATAATAATAGAGAAGAGAGAGAAATAAAACCCCACGGCGAAGCCGTGGGGTTTTGTGTACTATTGCAGTGCATGAACGTATTGGTGTGTCGCACAATACAACAAACAATGTACAATATTACGGTAATGAAAAGAGTTCTTACTATCGGCGTATGTCTAGTTTTGATAGTTGTGTTTCGTATGGGCGAACACGGAAGCAACCCTCCTCCGCAGGTTGCTTCCGTGTCGCTCTCAGAGCACACACGTGATATCAATACATATATTGCTACCACTTCACATGATTTATCTACAGTATCAGTTACACCAATATCATTTGATACTATTCCTTCATCAAAAATGTATAGAGTCACCTCAGTTATTGATGGAGACACGCTGAAAGTTACGCAGGATGAACTCACGGTAACGGTTCGTATGATAGGTATTGATACGCCAGAAACAGTGCATCCAGCAAAACCAGTGCAATGTTTTGGCAAAGAAGCGAGTGAAAAAGCAAAGGTACTCCTTACAGATGCAATGGTTCGTTTGGAGTTTCATAATTCACAAGGTATACGTGATAAATATGGTCGCCTTCTTGCGTATGTCTTTCTTGAGAATGGTACGAACGTGAACGAATACATGATTGCTGAGGGGTATGCGTATGAATATACATACAATGTGCCATACAAATATCAATCTGCGTTCAAGGAAGCAGAAGTATCAGCACGTGTACAAAAGAAGGGGCTGTGGGCGAACGGTGTGTGTGGTGATTTACAAAGGACTGATTCACCAGCAACAGTGCAAACGAAACCAGTTATATATCCACACACTATGGAATTAAATGAAACATATATATGCACCACAAACACCTATAATTGCAGTGATTTTTCCTTGCAATCTGACGCACAAAAAGTTTTTGATGTGTGTGGAGGTGCTATGAATGACATTCATAAACTCGATAGTGACAAAGATGGTATGGTGTGCGAAGGGCTACCGTAAATGAAATTAAAAGTAAAGCCTCATTTCGATAAGTCGAAATGAGGCTTTAATGGATGATGTAAGGCGTAATGTGTGGAGGTTACACTATTCGAAGTTGTAATTCATTCGTACTTTGAGGATCAAAAAATGCAAAATGTTGACCGGCAAACCATTGCGGTTCACGATCTTCGGGTACATATTCATAATAGATATCCAATGCGGTATTTTTTTCTGAGAATTCAACACCAATAAGATAAAACATATTATTTTTCTTATTAAGAATTGGACGATGCATGATAATAATATCAGCGAGATAAAAAGACAGTAATGTATGTAACTGTAATCCCTGCAATTTATTAAAGATAAGACAAGCCATTTCAATAGCAGGTTCCCTAAGCCCGCGTTGTTTCGCAGTCGCAAGGATATTTGCTGTTGTGGAGTGACCCTTCTTGATTGATTCACTTTTAAGAACACAAATTTTATATGTAATATTTTTTGTGGGCTTAAATTTTTCGAGGTGAAGCATTTCACGTATCTCTCTTCGCACAGAATATTTACATGTTATGAAGTATTTGTTCCACTCAGCACCTGTCCACCCCTTACTCGTGACAAAGAACGTAATCATTTCCTCATCTTCATAGTATCCCGGTGATTGAGAAATGAGTTCAATAGCTCTATTCGCTTCATGAAGATTATTCATATTCACCTCGTATGCTATATCATGAGGTCACACTATTTTAGTGAGATAAAAACAATATACAAAAACCATTTCAATAGTACATGTTTTTATTAAAAATGGAATGCACATAATATGGTAGACAGAACACAATGTTGACATATTTGGATAAATCGCGTAGTATAACCCACGTTCTAAGAACTCTTGCACATATATCTCTGGTAGGATATATTCGCACACAATATAGTTCTGTGGGCATTTCGTATAACACTGGCCGTTACCTGTTGTTATACGAGGTTCTCACCGTTAATCGGTGCGATACATTATTTTTGGCACATTAGCCCAAAAATAATTTG
>JAHFMK010000004.1 GCA_023264435.1 Candidatus Kaiserbacteria bacterium | reverse complement strand
AACGCTCAATGTGCTATATGTTAGTGATGTTTTTGACATAATGTATAGAATAATTACTCATAAACGATAGTATAATGATACTATCGTCGGTACCTCTAAGTATATAACAGCCGAGCCCAAAGGGCTCGGCTGTTATATACATATCTTGTACCCGACGATTTATTTTTTTGATATTTTGTCGTCCTGATACATTTGCACGCTTTTTTCAAATGCTTGTTTTGCAACATCTTTTCCATGCCATTCACCGATTGATACTTCTTTGTTTTGAATTTTCTTATAGGTTTCAAAGAAGTGTGTCATCTCTTTAATAAAGTGTTTATTGAGGTCTGCAAGGTCTTGCACGTCATTAAAGCGAGGGTCGTCCACGGGAACGGCAACAACTTTGTCGTCACGGTCGCCACCATCAATCATTTCCATAATTGCAACTGGTCGTGCTTTTACGAGAATGCCTGGCATGAGCGGATAGGTGGTAAGAAGCACTACATCGAGTGCATCACCATCATCAAAGAGTGTTTGTGGCACAAATCCATAGTCAAAGGGGTAGTCTTGTGCGGTATGCATGACGCGGTCGAGTGCAATGATGCCTGTTTCCTTATCAATCTCATATTTGTTCTTTGAAAATTTTGGAATTTCAATAATGACGTGCATTACGTCTGCGGTCCCTGCGGGAATATCGTGTAGTAGATTCATGATATGTCGTATATGAGTGAATAATATTAGATGCTCTTTTCGTCAACATCTGCAACGGGTTCAGGAACATTTTCTTCTGACGTTGCCTGCGATGACATAATATCAATTTTCCAACCAGTGAGTTTTGCGGCAAGGCGAACATTTTGCCCTCCGCGACCAATTGCCAATGATTGTTGGTCAGGTAAGACAGTGACGAGTGCGTGTCCACGATCAGCGTCATTATTTTCAAGACCTGCTTCTTTTACAATTTCAACCTTCACGACTTGTGCAGGTGAGAGAGAATCTTCAATAAACGATGCAGGACTTTCTGACCACTCAATAATATCAATTTTCTCTCCACCGAGCTCGCTCATGACGGTTGAAACCCGTACCCCGCGTTGCCCCACCATCGAACCAACAGGGTCAATGTGAGAATCGTGTGCAAAGACTGCGATTTTTGAGCGAGAGCCCGCTTCACGTGCGATTGCTTTTATTTCTACAGCACCAGTTTGGAGTTCAGGTGCTTCAATGGCAAAGAGTTTTGCAAGGAAATCAGGATGTGAGCGTGAAAGCTTGAGGAATATTCCCCGTGCTGTTTCTTCGACTGATACAAGGAGTGCTCGAATGCGTTCTCCGGGTCGGAAACGTTCGCCAGGAATTTGCTCATCGTACGGCATAACACCCGTTACTCGACCAAGGTCAATGTAGAGGTTGCCACGCTCGAAGCGTTGCACATGTCCGATAATAATATCTCCTGCTTTCTGGCCAAATTCTTTCAATGCTGATTCCTTCTCTGCCTCACGGATTTTTTGGATAATTACTTGCTTTGCGGTTTGTGCAGCAATACGACCAAAATCATCTTTTGGTTCAAGTGCAAATATCATTTCATCACCAACGGCAACATCTTTTTTGATAAGACGTGCATGTTCAATGCGGATATGTTTTTCTGCATCAAAGCGAACACGAGGGTCATCATCTTCTGTTTCTTCTTCTCGTACATGACGTGCATGATCGTCTTCTGATGATTCTTCTACGGCATCTTCCATACGAACAGTTGTATCGTCAACCACAATTTTAATTTGGTTGAATATAGTGCTTCCCGTATTAATATCAAAAGAAGCGCGCACAATTTGCCCACGTTTTCCGAATTCTTTTTTGTATGCGGTTGCAAGTGCTTGCTCAATTGCATCGAGCATTTTTTCGCGTGATATTCCACGCTCCTCCTCCATCTGGTCGAGGACGGAGTTTATAACTTTTAAATCAAACATATGTATCTGTGTGCGTGTGCAAAAAATTCTTCAATTTTTTGCACACGCACGATGAGGTATTCCTCTTAATCTATCTCCAGTAAAATTTCCTAACAAAAATGCCGGCCAAAGGCCGACGTTTCAGTATTTTTAAAGTATAGAGGAAATATATGAGAAGTCAAACAATTTGCGTATGATGAGTTTGAGTACTATTTACTGAGTATGTAAACAGCTCATACGCTTTCTGTTTTGGAGTGATGCTATAATGAGCAGGTAAAAATCGTGTGAGAGATTTCATGTACTGTGAGAATTAAAGATACACAACTAAAACGATTTGTGTTGGATTCGGGTTTGGTGCCTCGAAAGGATATTGATAGTGCAGAACGAATTGCGACTGAAGAAAACAGGACACTCGCAGAAGCATTGGTATCAAGTGGTGCGATTTCAGAAGATGACCTTCGTAGAGTAGAGTCCTATGTGCTCGGTGTACCGTTCGTGTCACTCAAAGATGCAAAAATTCCATTTGAAGTACTCTCACTTATTCCAGAACCAATTGCACGTAATCACAATATCATTGCCTTTAAAAAAGGGGAGGGAGTACTCGAAGTTGCGATGCTCGATACCGCAGATTTGCCTGCTATCGATTTTGTGAAAAAGAAAGTAGGGCTTAAAATTCTCCCTCGTCTTACGGATACGGAGTCAATCAAACACTCATTATTGCTGTATCAAAAGACACTCAAAGACGAATTCGGTGACCTTATTGCAAAGGATTCATCTGCACTCACCATAATTACAGAAGCAGGTGAAGCAAGTCTTTCTGAGGAGGATTTAAAAAAAATGGCAGAAGACCTTCCTGTTGTGCGAATAGTCGACACTCTTCTTCGACACGCAATTATTCAGGGTGCTTCTGATATTCATATTGAGCCAATGGAAAATGAACTTTTGGTCAGGTATCGTATTGATGGTATTTTGCATGATGCGATGTCACTTCCAAAGCACGCTGCACCAACTATTTCTGCACGTATAAAAGTACTTTCAAACTTAAAGCTCGATGAAAAAAGACTTCCGCAAGATGGTCGATTTAAGATGGATATGGATGGGCAGAAGGTATCGTTTCGTGTATCAATACTCCCTATTTTTTATGGAGAAAAGATTGTTACGCGCCTTCTTCGAGAAGGTCGGTCTGGATTTACGCTTGAAGGTCTTGGGTTTCACGGACAAGCACTTGAACGTATACACGAGGCAACAAAACAGACCACCGGGATAATTTTGGTAACTGGTCCAACGGGTTCTGGAAAAACAACGACACTCTATACGGTGCTCGATATCCTCAATACTCCTGAAGTTAATATTTCCACTATTGAAGATCCTATCGAGTATCAGATGCCAAGAGTCAATCAAACTCAAGTAAAACCAGAAATTGGATTTTCGTTTGCAAATGGGCTTCGCTCACTCATGCGTCAAGATCCAGATGTTATTATGGTTGGTGAGATTCGTGACCAAGAGACGGCAAGTCTTGCTATTAATGCCGCTCTTACGGGACACTCTGTGCTTGCAACAGTGCACACCAATTCTGCATCAGCAACAGTAGCGCGATTGCTCGATATGGGTGTAGAAACATTTTTGCTTGTATCAACACTTCGAGTTGCAGTTGGGCAACGTCTTGTGCGAAGACTGACAGAGTCAAAGGAAGCATATACACTTTCTGCCATTGAACGTGCAACGCTCGAAAAACATGTCGACCTTGATCGTATTCTTGAAACATTGAAGGAAGAAAAAGTAGTGAAAGGAAATGCAACATGGAACACGATATCGTTTTATCGACCGCAAGCAGGAAAGGAAGAAGATGGATATAAAGGACGAATTGGTATTCATGAAGTGCTCCATTTTTCTCCCGCAGTGAAGGAAATTGTGCTTGCACAAGGGACGGCGGATGCCATAGAAGCACAGGCACGTAAGGAAGGTATGCTCACTATGGCAGAAGATGGTATTTACAAAGCAGTGTTGGGACAGACAAGTATCGAGGAAGTGTTGCGAGTTATTTCTGAATAATAACTGACATACGTATGGCGAAATTTAAATACACGGGGACAACAAAGGAAGGAAAGAAAGTGTCACAGATTGTAACTGCCTCTGATAAATACGCGGTGTACTCTCTTGCACGTGAGAATGGTCATATTGTCACAAAGGTTACCGAAGCACGAAGTTTTTCTTTTGAGAATCTTATTAATCTTGAAAAAATAAATTTCTTCCTCAGTAAAGTAAAACAAGATGAGCTCGTTATGATGACGCGCAATCTTTCTGCAATGCTTAAAGCAGGGCTTGCACTCACGCGTGCTCTCTCGGTCATTGAACGTCAATCAAAAAATCCTCGGATGAAGGGCATTATGGTATCGGTGCAGGCAAGTATTAGCAAAGGAGAACAATTTCATGTTGGACTCATGGCGTTTCCAAAGACATTTTCTCCACTCTATATTGCAATGATTCGTGCTGGTGAGGAAAGTGGTGGTCTTGTTGAGGCACTTAAAACTATTTCCATGCAGTTGGAGCGGTCTTCTTCACTTCGCAAAAAAGTAAAGGGTGCAATGATGTACCCGTCTATTGTGCTTAGTGTTATGGTAATACTTGGTGTGCTCATGATGATATATGTCGTACCAACACTCACCGCTACATTTGCAGGTCTGGGTACCAAGCTTCCCACAGCAACACGAATTTTGATTGCACTAAGTGACTTCTTTTCACACAACTCACTTGCGATACTACTCGGTCTCATTCTGGGTGTCTCTGGTATTATAGGATTTTCACGTACAGAATTGGGAAAGAAAATTTTCCATCGTGTATTTATAATACTTCCTGTTATTGGTAACTTAGTAAAACAAACAAACTCAGCATATACCGCACGAACACTCTCGTCACTTCTTTCTTCGGGTGTAGATGTTATTACGGCTATTAAGATTACTGAGAATGTGCTCCAAAACGTACATTATAAAGCAGTGCTTCGTGAGGCTATCATAAAGGTAGAGAAAGGGTCACCGTTGTCGGAAACATTTATTGCACATGAAAATTTGTATCCTATTCTTGTTGGTGAAATGATTCTTGTTGGTGAGGAGACAGGACAGATTTCAGGCATGCTTTCGGAACTTGCAGGATTTTATGAGACAGAAGTTGAACAAAAGACAAAAGACCTCTCCACCATTATTGAACCGATACTCATGGTGGTCATTGGTGCAGGAGTAGGATTTTTTGCAATGGCAATGATTGCTCCGATTTATTCGATTGGTGATAGTATTAAATAATGGTACGTCCTTTTTCAATAAGAGGTTTTACATTTGTGGAGTTGCTTGTGGTGATAGCAGTTATCGGTATCATTGCAACTATTTCAACCACAACATTTCGTGCAATGTATCAAAAGGCAACACTCGAAAGTGGTGCGAGTGAAGTATTTGAAGCACTTACTGATGCTCGTTCAAAAACACTTGCATCGCAAGGGTCGTCTGTATATGGTGTGCATTTCAGTAGCACGACAGTGACACGATTTATGGGTGATACGTATACCAGCGGAGCAAGTACCAATAGCGTATATACTTTTGAAAGTTCTATTTTGGCTACGAGCTCTATTATTTCTGCAGGCGGTAACGTACTATTCTCTCGACTGACTGGAATATCGAATGCGACTGGTACAATATATGTGTATGATTCGAGTGGAGCAGGGACGACGACCATCATCATTCATGGGAGCGGACTTATAGAATATGAATAATATGCCGTATCAATTTCATTCACAAAAGGGTATTACCGCAGTTGAGATTTTGATTGCAGTCAGTATTGCTGCGGTTGTGTTGGTGACTGCAAGTTACTCTATATTTAATTTTGTAAACAGTGCCCGTGAAGTAGCTGAAAAAACACAGGCATTGTATCTTGCAGAGGATGGTTTGGAGCTCACACGATATGTGCGAGATAATGCATGGACAAATATAAGTACACTTTCTCTCAATACACCATACTATCTTGATGTGACGAGTTCGTATGTGCATATTACAACGTCACCAGAGACTGTCGGTAATTTTTCTCGCAGTATTGTATTTCAAAATGTATATCGTGACTCCACCACCGATGATATTGTCGCAAGTACCACATCAGGAAGTGTCGCTGATAATAAATCGAAGTATGTTACGGTAACGGTCACGTGGGGTTCGCCAACAAAGACTGTTTCACTGAGTAGTATACTTGCAAACCTAAATCCATAACCCGTATGTATTCATTACACAAAAAATATAGTGTTACCCAAAAAGGATTTACCCTCATTGAGGTATTGGTGTATATCGCTGTATTAGTCATTGTTGCAGGTGCACTTGTCAGTACATTCCTTTCATTCGACACGGTACTTATACGCAACAAAACAGAACGGGTGCTTGCACAAGAGGCACGTATGAGTCTTGAATTAATTTCGCAAAGTATACGAGATGCGACTGCGGTAAATACAGGATTGAGCACGCTTGATACTTCACCAGGAGCACTTGCATTAAACGCAGGTGCAACGACTACTCGATTTTATGTATCAAATGGTACACTCATGTATGCGGTCAATGGTGTCGATGTGGGGCCACTTACGAGTAATGCAATAACGATACAAAATATCACTTTCAATCGTCAGGTTGGATCATCGACAGAGCTCATGCGTGTTGCGCTTACTCTTTCAGCACATTCAAAAGCAGCTTCATCAACACGCACCTTTAATACGAGTGCGGTATTACGTGGTAGTTATGAATAAGATTGTATATACAATAAAAGAGAGAGGTGCCGCACTCCTTATTTTTGTAGTGCTATTTCTTTTTACGAGTCTCTCGTTGGTGCTGACCATTGCACATGGTGTGTATGGTGATTATGTGAAGTATCAATCATTGTTTTCAAGTAAGGGAAGTCTCTATTCTGCTGAAGCAGGGATTGAGGATGCGATATATCGTCACCGGGGTGGTAAAAAATATTCTAATACTGAACAATTTACCATTATGGGTACGCAAGCGTCTACCACACGAACTATGAATAATGGATCGTACACTATCATTGCAGAAGGAATAAAAAATGGTGCAGTACGGAAAGGTGTCATACAGCTCGATATTGGAAGTGGTGCATCATTTAATTTCGGTTTACAAAGTGGAAATGGGGGAATTGATTTTCGAAATACCTCAAGTGTTATTGGTAATGTTTTTTCAAATGGCGCGGTAGAAGGTTCAAATAACATGGTATATGGAGATATAATTTCTGCTGGTGGTGCGGGAATTGTTGAGTCAATGCACGCAACGGGTTCTGTGTGGGCACACACTATTGATAATTCTAATATAGACAAAGATGCATATTACACAACAAAAACAGCAACCGTCGTAGGAGGGGTTTCATATCCTGGTGTGCCTGATCAAACTCCTGCTGCTATGCCAATTCCAGATTCGGAAATAGATGAATGGAAAGCAAGCATTCAAGCAACAGGTACTATTATTGCAAGTACTGACCCGCGATGTAGTAGTGGAACATATACGATAAATACTTCTATGACACTCGGGAATACAAAAATTGAGTGTAATGTCATTTTCAAAAAGCAAGGTGCTTCAACTGTTATAACATTTACGAATAATGTATGGATTACGGGTAATGTCGATTTTACTTCCGGACCGTCAATTGTCGCATCATCATCTCTTGGCAAGAAAAGCGTTGCTCTTATTGTCGATAATGAGAGCAATCATGCTACGAGTAGTAAAGTGACTGTTAACAATGCAACAAATTTCACATCAGGTGACAGTCAGTCATATGTGTTTATTGTGTCTATGAACACGAGTGCAGAAAATGGTGGTACTGAAAAAGCAATTGACCTCGGGCAAACGACCACTGGTAAAGCACTCGTGTATGCACCACATGGACTTATTGAAATAGGACAAAGTACATCTCTCAAAGAAGTGACAGCATATAAAATAAGACTTATTAATAGTGCACAGATTATTTATGAAAGTGGATTAGTAAATCTTCTTTTTACCTCCGGACCAGGAGGTGGATACACCATTACCTCATGGAATGCGATTGAGTAGTCTGAGGTTGTACAATATGAGCATGCCCCGCATCGCTTCGCGATGCGGGGCATGCTAAAATATTGTTACTATGAAAAAAGGAATACTACCCCTCATTGTCGGCAATTGGAAAATGAATCCACTATCAATCACAATCGCAACAAGTCTTGCGAAGAACATTAAGACAGCAGTTGGAAAGATTGATGACGTGGACATAGTCATTGCCCCGCCTACTGTGTATATTGCATCAGTGCACGCAATACTGAAACATTCAAAAACTATTGCGCTTGGTGTACAGACCATTCACCACGAAAAACTTGGAGCATTCACGGGAGAAATTTCTATTCCGATGGTGCACGAATTTTCAGTGAGGTATATAATTCTTGGCCATTCAGAACGACGTGCACTTGGTGAAGATGATGTCACTATAAACGAGAAGTTGACTGCAACACTCAAAGCGGGAATGACAGCAATCCTCTGTATCGGTGAAAAAAAGCGAGATGAGGGAGGACTATATCTCTCAGGTATCGAAAAGCAAATTCGTGCAGGTCTGGTTGGAGTGTCGAGAACAAAACTTTCTCATGTGGTTATTGCGTATGAGCCCGTGTGGGCGATCGGAAGTGGTATGACGCCAACTGCAGAAGATATTCACGAGATGCGTCTTTTTATTGAAAAAATTCTTTCAGATATGTATGAACGAAATTATGCACAAAAGGTTCGTGTGCTTTACGGTGGTTCGGTAGATGAGAAGAATGCCCGTGAATTATTTGTCGGAGGAACTGTTGATGGATTTTTAGTTGGTGGAGCAAGTCTTCATGTGAAGACATTTAGAGATATTATTATGAGCGTGCGACCGACACATTGATATGAAACTTCGTCCTATAACAGAACTTACTGATATATATGGCATGCGAGTTTTGGTTCGTGCGTCTCTCGATGTGCCTCTTTCGGCGGACGGGCATATTGAAGACCATTTTCGCATCAGTAGAGCGATTGCAACATTTTCATATCTTATTGAGCGTGGTGCACGGGTTATTATCCTTACCCATCTTGGTCGTGACCCAAAGAATTCCACAAAACCACTCTGCGATGTATTACAGAAATATATTCCAGTACAATATATAGATGATGTGGTGGGTGAAAAAGCACTTGGGGCGGTAACGCACATGAAAGAGGGAGCAGCATTAATGCTTGAAAATCTTCGTTCCTGTGAAGGTGAGACAAAAAACGATGATGCATTTGCACAGACACTTGCGTCCTATGGGTATTTCTATGTGAATGATGCATTTGCAGTTTCACACCGTGCACATGCGTCAATCGTGGGTATTCCAAAATATCTTCCTAGTTTTGCAGGTATTACCTTTATGGAGGAATACGAGGCACTTTCAAAGGCATTTGTTCCTGATACTCCTTCGCTCTTCATTCTTGGAGGAGCAAAATTTGAAACAAAGGAACCACTCATTGCTGAGTACGTACATGATTATACAAATACATTTATAGGTGGTGCACTCGCCAATGATTTTTTGAAAGGACAAGGATATGAAGTTGGTACATCACTCCTCTCTACAAGTGATATTGCAGGAAATGCACTCCTCTCACAAGAAGGAATACTTTTGCCTGTGGATGTGATTGCGGTTTCAGGTGGAAAAAAGAGGATTGCTGATATTGGAGCGGTACAGAAGGATGAATGTATCCTTGATGTGGGTCCAAAGACAATCGAGATGCTTGCACCATATATTAAAAACGCAAAAATTATTTTGTGGAATGGGCCACTTGGTAATTATGAAGGAGGGTATGCCGATGCAACTAAAGCGTGTGCGAAATATATTGCAGAGAGCAAGGCCTTTTCAATTGTGGGTGGGGGAGACACCATTGCATCAATAGAGTCTCTTGGGCTCCAAGACGATTTTGGATTTCTTTCAACTGCAGGAGGTGCGATGCTTGATTTTCTTGAACATCGAACCCTTCCAGGCATTGAAGCAATAACGAAGAAATAATAGTGGATAGGAGAAATTAAAAACAGCGATTGCTACGCAATCGCTGTTTTTAATTTCTCCGCACACTCCCTTTCCTCCCCTTCGTCGTACGACTCATGCTTCGGTACCACGAATGCCTCACCTCGTTCATAGCGAGGAATTACATGGAGATGTATGTGGAATACATCTTGTCCGGCCTCTGTACCGTTATTCATATGAATATTTACCGCAGGAGCACCAAGGCTTTGTGTAATCCCTACGGCAATTTTTTGTGCCACAATCATCATGTGTGCCAGTGTGTCAGCATCAGTGTCAAAAATATTTACCGATTCTTTTTTTGGAATAATGAGCGTGTGTCCTTTGCGTATGGGATAAATATCAAGAAAAGCAAGTACCACATCGTCCTCATATACGATTGAAGCAGGAATTTCCCTATCAATAATTTTCTTAAAAATTGTACTCATGTGTATATAATATCAGAAAAGATGGTGTCGTATAGTCAGTTCAGAAGGGTTTCCGGCAGAGTGTAGTGTATCGTGGTAGAATCAGTGCATTATGAATACTGCGGAGCGAATGTACCATCCATCCATTACTGATGCAGTGCGTGCTGAACTCAATACGCATCCGGAGCTCGTACAACAACTGCTTGCAAATCGTGGAGTGCATACTACGACCGATGCGGATATATTTCTTAATCCGAATTTTGATACACAACTCCACGACCCATTTTTGCTCACCGATATGCGTACTGCAGTCGAACGCATCCTTCGTGCAATGGCAGAGCACGAACACATTGTTATTTATACTGATTATGATTGTGACGGTATCCCTGGAGGGGTTTTGCTTCATGATTTCTTCACCGCACTTGCGTATACTAATTTTGAAAATTATATTCCCCATCGACATGAAGAAGGATATGGATTTAATGCCGACGCGGTGCAAAAATTTGTTGCAACAAACACAAAACTTATCATCACGGTTGATTGTGGCATTACCGATCACAATGCGGTGGATACGGCACGCGAAGCGGGTATCGAAGTGATAATCACCGACCACCATGAGCCGAGCGACACACTTCCTCATGCGTATGCTGTTATCAATCCAAAACGAGATACGTCATATCCTTTCAAAGGGATATGCGGAACAACTGTTGCGTATAAGTTGGTGCAAGCGATACTCAAGGTGGGGCGAGAGCGAGGAGTAATTACGCTTGCCGAAGGATATGAGAAGTGGTGGTTAGACCTCGTGGGTATTGCGACTATTGCCGACATGGTACCACTTGTTGATGAAAATCGTGTGTTCGCATACTATGGACTCCATGTCCTTCGCAAATCAAAACGTCCTGGACTTCAACAATTACTTCGAAAAGCCGGTACAAATCAGCGACATCTTACCGAAGAAGATATTGGATTTACGATTGCTCCACGGATAAATGCAGCATCACGCATGGATGATCCCGAAGATGCGTTTCACATGCTTCGTACTCGAGATGAAGCAGAGGCGGGAATGCGAGTGGCACATCTCGAAAAATTAAATAATGAGCGAAAGGGTGTGGTAGCGAGTATGACCAAAGAAGCAAAGAAACGCATGAGTGTACAAAACGAAGTACCATCAGTGATTGTCATGGGTAACCCTGAGTGGCGACCATCGCTCGTAGGGCTTGTTGCAAACGGACTTGCTGAAACATACAGACGCCCCACATTTATCTGGGGACGTGATGGTAAGGGTATTATTAAAGGGTCGTGTCGAAGTGACGGAGTGACGAGCGTGGTGCGTATTATGGAATCTGCAAAAGATGCATTTCTCACGTTTGGCGGACACCATGCATCAGGAGGATTTTCAGTTGATCATGAGCACATTCACTATCTCTCTGATGCACTCATTGCTGGACATGAGGCGGTGCGTGTGGACGATGACACCGAGACTTCACATCTCATGATTGATGCAGTCATTACGCTTGCCGATATTACCGATACCTTTATTCGCTCACTTGATATGCTTGCACCTTATGGCATTGGCAATCCAAAACCTATTTTTGAAATACGCGATGTTGTGCCAGAGCAGGTTCTCATTTTTGGCAAAACAAACAATCACACAAAACTTAAATTCATGACCTCCAAAGGAACGCCCCTCGATGCAATTTCATTTTTTACCCTTCCCGAAAATTTTACTGTTATGCCAGAACAGGGGAAATCATATACACTCATCACGCACATAGAACGTTCATACTTTATGGGACGACAAGAAACCCGCCTTCGACTGATTGATGTGGTGTAATTACAAAACATACATTTATGTAATGCTATCAAGATTACCAAAGACCGTTCTTGGCAAAAAGTACAGAAAAAACGTGTGCGGAAACAGTAGCGAGGTTATCGCTAAACATTTTATTAAAGCCATAAATATAATCAAGATTAGTTTACACGCATAGAGAACAATCAATACAGCATTTTTATTGTTTCAATTTTTTTCCTTCGTATACATCTTTTAGAGATAGTAATTGTGTATAACTGCTTTGAGTTTCGGCTTTTGTTCGGCTACAGTTTAACTGTAGCGCGAAAATATTTTTTAGCAACTATGTCAAATCTCACGAAAAAGCAAAAGCAGGTATTCGATTTCATAAATACCTATATTACTGAAAATGGTATATCCCCAACCATTGAGGAAATCCGAAAGAAACTAAAGCTCAAAGCAGTTTCCACTATTCATGAACATATCAATTCCCTCCTGAAAAAGGGATATCTTTCAAAGTCTGAAAATTCTGCTAGAAGTCTTGTTGTACGAAAGAAAATAATAACAATAAAAGATATTTTGAAAAGACAAGATGAAATAGTTAAAATGTTTCCAAAAGATCAACAGAAATTGATAAATGAAGCAATCAATATAGAGTACAAATTAGCAATGATTGAGCATGGTTATAGTATTGAGGATGCAGATAGATAACTTTTATATTTCAAAATAAGACTTTCTAAATCTCTTCAAAACCAATACTTTTTAGGTAACTAAATATTGGGTTATAAAAGTCTGGATTACGAGTGGGGTCTAACGGATCACCGGGCGGAATAACAATAACCATTCCTTGTCTCGCGCGAGTGAGTAAAACACGATACGCGTTTTTTAAATACATTTGTCTTTCGGATTTTTTAATATAATTCCACTTACTACCAACAAATGATCGGAAATCCCAACCATTTTCTGTATGCCTAAAATCAGCATCCCAAAATACACATGACCAATCTAATTCTAAACCTTGGATATCGAACTCTGTTGCGACATCTTCAAGATAGTACGATGACCGAACATCTTCTTTGCCATCAAGAAACCAATGAATGGGATCCATTGGAGACTTAACGAATATTGAATGAGGTTTTAGTCTCTCTGCTTGTGAAGAAACAATCATTCCATAACGCTCAGAACCGCGAGCCTGTTTTTTTAACCACTCCTTTGCTTTTGAAATATCGCGAGTGATTACAATTGGATATTTTAATCTCACCTGTGTAAGTGTTTTTTGAGCTTCTTTTACGTCTATATCCAAAATTTGCTTTACAAGCAAAGAAACATGTTCGGCACGAAATGAACGCATTGAGACAGATAAGTGCAACTCATCTTTTGTAAATACATTTTTATGATTTTTAATTTTGTCTAAAATCTTTCCTGCTCCGTACTCACTATCGGTAAGTCGAGAAGAGACATAAATATTCCAATCTGGGAATGAACGATTTAAGCATTCAATCCATTCGCTAATACCTGCTTCCCCTGTGTTTATTTCTTGACCTCCGCCGACTAAACAAACGACAACTGCCCAATCAGAATGACGATCAAGACAAGAGATAAGAAACTCTGGCTCAGACTGATTAAAATCTGGTCTACCCTTCTTTCTCTGCATGAAATTTGCTGTTTGCTCTAAATTCCAAGCTCTCTGTGCTTCATCGAAAAGAACGACGTGTTCGATCGGCGGTTTTTCATCTTTCAGACAATCATCACGAAAATTATGAACATTTTGAATAAAAGACTTAACACCTCGCATCGCTTCACCTTTAGTCATTTTTGCCCCTTTTTCCTTTTCGTGAGCTACTTTGTCCCGAGTTAGTGCTTCTCTTAATATCGCAACGAGAGGGCCGTTGCCAGATAGAAAGACACTATATAGCTCGCTGTCTTTGTCAGTATGCTTATTTGCAATGTTCAACCCAATCAATGTTTTTCCAGCGCCCGGTACACCAGTAACAAAGCAGATCGATTTTTGTGATTTATCTCGTGAAGATTTAATTATTTCCGATACAACCTCGGATGTTTGCGTTAGATTAGTTGCTCCCGCATCACTTCGCGAAATATTTTCAACAGAATGACCTCGATACAAAGCCATCGCCGCTTCAACGATAGTCGGGGTGGGGAAATATCTTCCTTTTTCCCATTCGTTTATGTCAATAGTAGCCCCGTCTAATAAAGCCAGCGTATTATTTATTACACTCATTAATGTTTCCGTGTTCGATTTTATGGGGAAAAGAACTTTGTCACTTTGCGGAGTTAATGAAATAACGGGAGTAATATTTTTTGCGTTCGTTGCGATAAGAATAGGAGCAATAAAATGATCGTGACTTGAGCTGTGAAAATTTTTCAAGTCTAAGGCGTAATCCCAAACTTGATCTATTGCACTAGAAGAAAATTCTTTATCTCCAACTTTAAATTCAAGAATGAAGATAGCTTGTCCGATAATTAAAACAACATCAATTCTCTTACCCATTCTTGGAATAGAATATTCAAAATAAATTGAACCAGAGTAAGAAACTAAGACTTTTTGTAAGATATTAATTTCTTCTATCCACGCATCTCGCTGGTTTTGCCCTAAGTCAAAATCACTATTTCGTGTTAGTTTGCCGAGTATCTCATCTACATCAGACTTTATGAACAGAGCAATAGAATTAGAATAATATTCTCGTTTCATAACTTTATTTAACAAAATAGTCCAAAGGCTTTTTGTATAGCTTTGCAAACTCCTTGAGTTGCAGTACATCAAAACGTCGTTGCCCTGACTCTATCTTTGAGACATAAGATTGTGTCCTTCCGAGTTTCTCTGCAACTTCAACCTGTCCCAGACCAATCTTAATACGTGCTTCTTTCAGGCGCGCGACAATCTCATTGTGGTCTTTTGTATAGAGTGCTCTTGGCATAACTTTGTAAGTATAATATTCCATTATGCTATATTCCAAAATGCCATATATCATGTGCAAAGACCATAGGGACAAAAACATGTTTGGAATAGTGCAAAGAAAAAATATTTCAAACAGATGCTATACTTTCCACATGAAAGGAGTGGAAATTTTTTGTGATGGGAGCGCTATCGGAAACCCTGGTCCTGGAGGGTGGGGTGTGGTGGTGACACATGCACATACCCCAAACACAAAAGAAGTGGAAGAATATGGTGGTTTTGTGACACATACGACAAACAATCGCATGGAACTTACTGCAGCAATTGAAGGATTGAAAAAATGTCGACATGAATCGGTGGTGACGATAAAAACAGATTCACAGTATGTCATCAATGGGGTAACGAAATGGGTTTTTGGATGGGAAAAGAATGGGTGGCAGACAAAGGAAAAAAAAGAAGTCTTGAATAAAGATTTGTGGGAAGTGCTCCTTGCACTTGCACGAAAACATACGGTCACATGGGAACATGTGCGGGCACATACGGGTATTGTACAGAATGAACGT
>JAHFMK010000067.1 GCA_023264435.1 Candidatus Kaiserbacteria bacterium | reverse complement strand
TCACCTCATCGCATCATGAAGACACTCGTATCACTCTGTGAGCATGTACCACAAGACACACAAGTGATAATTGCCCGTGAGCTGACAAAAATGCACGAAGAGGTAGTGACGGGGACACCCGCAGAGGTGGTTGCATATTTCATTGAAAATCCTACCCATGTACGAGGGGAGTTTGTGGTGATGGTAACAAGAAAAAAGTAGTTTTCCACATATTCGCACTTGTATGAAATTACGTTATACTTATCACATGTCAAAAGAAACATGTGTATTCATTCTCGGCGTTCTTATTCTCAGTACTCCGTTTATGGGATTTCCCCATGAATATAAAGATTGGTTTCTTATAGTTATCGGTATCCTTCTTATGATAACAGGATATAGACTTCGTCGTTTTGCATTCTTACACTCACTTGAAGATGAGAAAGGTGAACGAAAGGCTGATGTGTTTACCGAAAGCAATGTTTCTTCTTCTGACCACGTGATACCGCCAGTATGAAATATTTTGGTATCGTCGGTGTGGGAATAGTCGGACTTATTTTTCTTTCGTATAGTGCATTACCGAAATTAACATCACTCGAATATATTGCGAATGGTGCATCACAGGTAACTGAGAAGAGTGTGGAAACAAAAACACCTGAACCAATCGATGCCCGTGTGGTGGTCAATCATACTCCGCTCCCCATACCACTCAAAGCAATATACATGACTTCGTGTGTCGCCGGCACAACTGATTTTAGAAATCGAGTTGTTGCATTTATTGATGAAACTGAAATCAATGCAGTAGTGATTGATATTAAAGATTACTCAGGCACGATTTCATTTGCACCAGCATCTGAAGAATGGAAGCAGGCATGGAATGAAGCAAAGTGTGGTGCACAGGACATGGAAGCATTTATTGAGTCACTGCATAAAAAAAATATTTATGTGATAGGACGTATTACCGTGTTTCAAGACCCACTATACACACGGACTCACCCAAATCTTGCAGTTGCAAGGGCCTCCGATGGTTCGGTATGGCACGATAGGAAAGGATTGTCATTTATAGATGTTGGTGCACATGAATATTGGGACCATGTCGCACTTCTCGCACGTGATGCCTATAATATAGGTTTTGATGAGCTTAATTTTGATTATGTACGATATCCTTCAGATGGCAATATGCAGGATATTGCATTTCCGAATAGTATGAAAGGTCCATACAAAAATGATAAGCAGGCAAATCTCGAAGCGTTTTTTAAGTATCTCAACGAAAAGCTTGATGATGAATCATACTTTGCGGAGAAGAAACATGCTTATACGGGAAGGGCATCCTCAACACCATGGACATCTGTTGACCTCTTTGGAATGACAACCAATAACACCGACGACCTCTCCATAGGGCAGGTGATTGAACGTGCAGCTCCATATTTTGATTTTGTGGCACCAATGGTGTACCCATCACATTATCCAAATGGGTTTATAGGTCTTGCAAACCCAAATGATAATCCCTATAAGGTGGTGCATTATGCGATGCAGGGTGGAGTAGCACGAATGAAAGCATCCACGACACCTGTTGCAGGATTTCTGCATACTCGTATTGGCACGTCTACACCTGCGGTATATGGAAAACCAATATATACTGCAAATAAACTCCGTACGTGGATACAGGATTTTGATTACGGAGGAGAGTATGATGCGATTGATGTCCGCAATGAAATACAGGCGAGTGTTGACGCAGGAGTGGTGGATTATATGGTGTGGGCACCAAGTAATATCTATACACGAGGTGCATTTTCGTCTGAGTAGTATTAAGGGTATATATTGCAAGAAAATATTTTACCCCAGCACGCGAAGCGTGCTGGGGTTTTTCTTCTGCTATACTATGGGTATGTCATCATTTGACCCTAACAAAATAACGTATTTTGCACGCACCGATGCACGAGGGCAGAATGTGAAATTTGGTATCAAAGCAAAGGACCGTCAGCGTCACATGTACATCATAGGAAAGACGGGTATGGGAAAGTCAACACTCCTTGAAAATATGGCTGTGCAGGATATTCAAAATGGTGAGGGAATGGCATTCATCGACCCACACGGTTCTGCAGCAGAAACACTCCTCAATTATATTCCTGAACATCGCATCAATGATGTACTCTACTTTGCACCGTTTGATACCGATAATCCAGTCTCGTTTAATATTATGGAAGATGTCGGTCCCGATAAGCGACATTTGGTAGTCTCAGGACTCATGTCAGTATTTAAAAAAATATGGATTGATGCGTGGTCGGCACGTATGGAATATATTCTTTCAAATACACTTCTTGCACTCCTTGAATATCCCGATTCAACACTCCTCGGTGTAAATAGAATGCTCTCTGATAAAGATTATCGTAAGCTCGTGGTGGATAACGTGAAAGACCCAAGTGTACGTTCATTTTGGGTTGATGAGTTTGCAAAATATAATGAGCGATATATGCAGGAGGCGGGAGATGCCATCAAAAATAAGATTGGTCAATTTACCGCAAATCCAATCATTCGAAATATTGTTGGACAGCCAAAATCTAGTTTCGATATACGAAAAATGATGGATGAAAAAAAGATTTTGATTATGAATCTTTCAAAAGGACTCATTGGTGAAACCAACGCAAATCTCTTGGGCTCAATGCTCACGACGCGTATCTATCTCGCTGCGATGAGTCGTGCAGACCTTCCGCCTGAAAAAATGCGTGACATGCCAAACTTTTATTTTTATGTTGACGAGTTTCAATCATTTGCAAATGCAACGTTTTCCAATATTCTCTCTGAGGCACGAAAATATCATCTCAATCTCACGATTGCACATCAATACATTGAACAGATGGAGGAAGAAGTGCGAAGTGCGGTTTTCGGGAACGTGGGAACTATTATCGCGTTTCGTGTTGGACCGTTTGATGCGGAGGTTTTGGAAACAATATTTACTCCACAGTTTCTCGCTGCAGATATTGTTAATCTTGGATATACGCAAATTTATCTTACGCTCATGATAGATGGGATTGGGTCCCAGCCATTTTCTGCGACAACATTGCCACCCATCGCACCTCCATCGTCATCATGTAAAAATATGGCAATTGCCGCAAGCCGTGCACGTTTTTCAAAAGTACGTGCATTGGTAGAGGAAGATATTTATCGATTTCACGAGCCAGTCGTAATGCCTAAAAAGCAGATGGCACCACCAGTTTTTCCTGATGCTCTGAAATCATCGACTGAAAAGGCATCAGTAAAGTCAGTCCCTGTTCCACACAATGAACATAAAGTGGCTACTCACACAAGGCATGAGAGAAGTTTTGATGCACCCCGCACGCACCAGCAACGTGCTGAACATGACACCAAAAATGAATCATTTGTTGAACGAAGGAAACCTGTAGAGAAAAATACATATACATCGACACCGCGTACAGCTGATAAAGAAAAGCACGGTGCGAAGCAGGTGGTATCAGTTGCTGCGGACGACCTTCGTGCTATTTTACGAAAAATTGCAACATCTTCAAATGAAAATATCGCAGCTGTAAACAAGAATAAAATAAAGCATACTGTAGTTTCATCAAAAACTAATACAACATCAGCAAGGGATTCACTGAAAGAAGCATTGCATACTGTCCTTGCAACACAGGACAAACAAAATACTCAGAAAGAGACCGTACACCCAGATAGTGTGGAAGTAACCAAAACCATGTCATCAGACGAACCACTACCAAAAAAAGAGATATCTCAAGATGCAGTACATGCACCCACACTCAATCCAAAGGACTTAGAACGTATGATGCGAATCACTACAAACGATAAACCACCTGCGTAGGCACATGAAACGTTCAGTATTGATTATTTTAGGTTTATTTTTTTCACTTCCTACAGTATCGTATGGGGCAATACGTATCAATGAGATTGCATGGATGGGAACAAGTGTTGGTCCAAAC
>JAHFMK010000066.1 GCA_023264435.1 Candidatus Kaiserbacteria bacterium | reverse complement strand
GGTAATTTCACAAGTCTTATTATCGCCAAGCGCAAGTGAAACGGTCCCATTTGCGGAACATGCATTGCTCCAATCCGATGCAGTGTATCCCGTGAGAGTTACTTCAGACGCAGTATGTAAACCAATCGTCATTGTCTGTGCAACTGCCCATGGAGTATCATTACCATCAATTTTTCCCTGGAAGTCACTTACGACAGCAGATCCACCGTTATCGTTAACTACATGCTTCACGATGGTAAGTTTTGGCGCAATAGCAGTGTTTGTTACTGTACAGGTTGCTGTGCCACCATTTGAAATAACCACACCTGAACAATTGTCGTACGTTGTCGCATATCCAGTGACAGTTGGTTCAGTAACTGAGTACGTTCCAGCGTTTACGGTAAGGTCATTTTGACCATCAGATTCAAATGCAGTTGCGATACCTTCATTTACCGTGAATGAAAATGATGATGGTCCCGTTGTAGCTCCCGTATTTCCATTATTTACCAGCTTCTTCACAATAAGTGTCCCTGGTTGATCATCATTCGTAATGGTGCACGTCTTTGTTTCACCGAGTGCAATTGTCCCTGAACAATCTGCTGATGCAGATGTCTGTGTGTAGCCAGTGACTGCACCTTCGGTTACGGTATATGCACCAACAGTTGTGAGTGTTTTATCTGTTCCTGGTGATTCGGCTCCTGCAAATGTGTTTCCTCCTGTTGCGGTCACCCCACCGATAATCATTGAAAAATCAGAAGCAGTCTTTGTACCACCATTATCGTTAACTACATGCTTAACGATAATGATATGTGCTGGAACGTCGTCATTTGTAATTGAACAGGTTTTGGTGTCACCGTATGCGAGAGTCACTGTACCATTTGCTGCACAATCGGTTCCCCATGCTGATGCTTGGTAGCCAGTTTGTGTTGTTTCAGACACGGTGTAGGTATTTGGTGTCAGTGTCTGTGCAGAACTCCATGCAACATTACTATCATCAATCTTTCCTTGGAAATTTGCTGTAGTGAGTGTTCCACCATTATTATTCACTACAGTCTTCACGAGCGTGAGTGTTGGGAGCTTCCCGTTTGTAAACGTACAGGTCACATGTCCGCCGTTGTTTACTTCAAAACTTGCTGGTGTTGTATCTTCAACAAGATTTTCATTTATACAAGAGGCACTTACGAGTTTCCATCCTGTAGGTACTGTTTCGAGAATACCGTAGGAATTATCAGGGTCAATATTTGTAAAATCCTGTGACATTGTTCCTCCTGAGGTTATGAGCTGTGTATTTCCTTCAAATGTAGTGCCTGTCTTTGTGAAATCAAACGTACCATCGCCACCTAGCGTATTTTTCACAAGGGTAATGGTAGCAAGTTTTTTATTGGTTATTGTACAGGTCACAGTCTCTCCTGCCCCAACATCAATATCATCAATGGTTTCACCAGAATCACAAACCGCTCCACCATTTTTCCATCCAGTAACAACGTCCTCGCTCACTACATACTTTCCAGGTAACACCTCTGCATCATAGCTTGGTAGTCCAGTAGCAGTAGTGTCTGTAAGGGTAAATGTTGAAGGATTCCCATTTTCAAAATTATTGTTGAAAGTGAATACCTGTGTATTGTTATCAGGAACAGCGTCTTTTTTAATGATTACATGTCCTCGTTTCGTATTTGTGATAGTACATTCTTTTGTCTCTCCATTTGCAACCACAACACCCTTACATGTATTTTCAGTCGCATCCCATCCAGCCATTACTGATTCAGCGACAGAATATGTTCCTGCATTCACAGAGAATGATGCATCAGCAGAAATACTAAGGTTCTTTGTTGCACCATTGAGTATAGTTCCACCACTCGCGGTTACACTAAAAATAGTTGCATCCTGTGCTGGATTAGTCACTTTATGTACGACAAGTGCACCCGCTTCATCATCATTCGTAATGGTGCACACTGCAATATCACCATTCGCAAGTGTAATTGAGTTTCCTGATACCGGAGAACTGTTATTTTTCACACAACTATATGTCGATGCTGTGTATCCTGTTTGACCGCCTGACTCAGCAAGTGTGTATGTACCAGGAATCACAGAAGCATTGGTAATATTTGGACTTCCTGTTACACCACTCAGTTGAGAACCTCCATTTGCAGTAAGTGTCCATGCTGATACTTGTGCCGTTCCTCCATTGTCATTTACAACATTTTTTATAAGTGTCAGTGTTGCCTCTAAGGAAGGAATTGTATTTGCTGCCATCTGATTATCACGCTGACCCACTGATGTCCCATCTTCTTGATCAAGTGCTATGTGATATGGTGATCCAGAAATAGAACCTGCACCAGTTGCACTAGGATCAATAGTGATCCAATCTGCAGTCTTTGCAACATGTGCACCAAACCAAAGTGCAACAGCACATGACGTTATGGCTGTATTATGTGGACCATTTGATGTTACGCACATTGGTGAACTGGTTGCTCCTGTGGTAAAGGTAACCGTGATTGAAGTCTCACTATCTCCTGTATATGGAGCATTAGCGACTGGTGATGTTGCATTATTGAGCGTACCTCCTTTCATTGTAAACATACGAGCACCTGACGCAATAGGTTCAATACTATTTGGCACAGAAGGATCATCTGGAATATCGAGCGTTGTCGTTGGTGCACTGACACAACCCGATGGTAAATCTTGACAGAGATCAGCAAGTGTTACCCAATTCTCCGAAGCATTCCATGTAGTGAGATAGTCATACGCATGTTTCCCTGCCTTTGTAGTCCCGTATTTAAAGGTGATTTTATGAGTAGTATTGGGAGCATATCCTTCAAGCCAAAGTCGTTGCACGGTAGAATCACCTTCGAAGTATGTTGAATTCTGTGCGTTTAGATTTCCTTGAGTCCATCGACAACCAATGTCACCATTAGAATACCCAGTACCAAGATCATTGGAACATTGGTCATACGTACCTATTGAAGAGTCACGAAACCATGTTGACGCAATTTCATTTACTTTATCGACAGTAGAAATAACGACCTCATAAAATGGTCGGTAAATGCTATCAAGAACATAACTAAAAGAGAAAAAACCGTTTGAGTCTGTCTCTATGGTCTTTTCTGTTTCAGTGTAGTTTTGTTCTTTTTCATCACTTCCAAAAATATTCAAAATAAAATTAGTGAGTGGCGTAAAAAAATGACCAAAGATAGTAGCTGTCTCCGTAGGATGATAGTCGTCTTTGTCAGTCGTAAGTACAGGAGTCGAATCCGTTGCTTCAATAGGTGCTTCGAGTGTTGTAACAGGGCTAGCAACTTCACTTATTACAGTGGGTGTAATAAGCGTGTTTGTGGTAATGATATCAATTTGTGTTTCATCAGTAGAAGTAGATGTTTCACTAACCGTAACATCAGTACTCGTAGATGCTTCCTGTGCCGATACAGATGTGACAAAGGTAAGGAGAATAAAAAAAATCGCACTAAAAACAGTACGTGCGATCGGGCATGTGATACGAAATGTATTCATAAATATGTAATTTTAATGGTGTAAACATACACCTGATAATACCTCAAGAACAGTTTAATATATTTTATACCTTGAATTTACCGCTGTCTGTATTGACAATTATTCTTATTTAATTTGTATTAAAAAAATAATTAAATTTAATTTTAGAATAACGAATGTCACTGCACACAAAGATGCAAATTGTCATAATTATAGGCATTTAAAAAAAAATCTCATATGGCCGACTTACGATGTCGGCCATTTATTTTTCAACTCTGCGTACACAATAAGATTATGTGAGTAACGCAGACTTCCTCGATTGTATATGCCCGTACAGGTAACAAGTCGAAGTCCTGCATAATTCACGGCACCGTACACCTTTTCTGTTGGAAAATTATCTTGAGTAACTCGTTCTTTATCCGTTACCACAAACGTTGCCACACTTCCATCCTCGCGAGTAATCTCAATCTCGTCTCCTTTTTTAAGCTGTCCGAGCGAATAAAATACT
>JAHFMK010000065.1 GCA_023264435.1 Candidatus Kaiserbacteria bacterium | reverse complement strand
AAGTACCGATATATGTATGGGTACTTTTGTTAGTTTTATCCGTTGGTACAAGCATCATATTTTTTGATGTTAAGGAAACACGCACACACCTTGCAAAATATTTTTTTGGAAATGGTCATCCCGATATTGCTCTCGCCCTGTATCCGCACGATGCCGAGCTACTCGAATCAATTGGACATTATTATATGGGAGTGGGGGAATACGATACACAGAAGGCAACAGAAGCGTATGAACGTGCACTCGCACAGAGTAGTACTACGCTCTGGGCAGAATACCAGCTTGGGCGTATCGCTTTTGTGCAAGGCAATTTTACTGAAGCACACAGACGGTTTGAACATGCACTCATACAAAACCCATATAACAAGAGGATTGTCTATGCACGAGGAGTGCTGTATGCATATGAGAAAAACTGGTCTTTAGCAGCAAATGATTTTAATGAATTTATAGCTTGGGCTCCGACAGAGTGGGGTGCATACAACGATTTGGCATGGGTATTGGCTGAACAGCAAAAGTTTGATGAGTCGGAACATATAGCACAAAAAGGCATCGATACTGCAAAAGATGGAAACACAAACCCATGGCTTTGGAATGCTCTTGGAGTTGCACAGTACAACCGTAATCTTTTTGACAAGGCAAAAATTTCATTTGAAAAAGCAAAACAGTATAGTGTGTTTCTCAGTACCCGAGAATGGGTACAGGCATATAGTGCAAATGACCCTGCACATGCAGAGAGTGCATTGATAAACTTTAAAAAAAACATTGACGAAAATCGTTTAAAATCCATTATGAAAAGTGGTGGATAACATATAAATGATTTATGAGTAACGTTTGGTACACTTAGAAGAAGCTATACTATATGATAAGAAAAACTATCGTAATTACAGGAATTATATTTACAGGAATATTCATTGCGGTTGCGGTCACCATTTCACAGCCCAAAAACGTATTGGGTGAAAATGATGTGAATTGGTCGAAGGATGTGGGTGGGGTGTCGGCAGCTCCAGCCTGTGTATCTGCGAGTGTGAGTGCAAACGCAACCTGTGATTCATCTGGAAATGCTTCGATTACGTTTAGTTGGAGTGAGGTAAGTGGTAGTTGCCATTACACAGATTCGGGAACAATAGTGAATGCACCGGACGTAAGTATAAATATCAGTGGTGGTAGTGACAGGAGAACGGATACATCATTGCCTTGTACATTTTCAAAAACATACTCTGGTTTAATTCAAGGAACAACATATAGTTATTCGATTTATAACCAGTATAATTGGCACTCAAGAAACATAACAGCACCGTGGCCAGTGATCAACGGGTCATTTACAGTACCAAATTGTACACCTACTACCCCAACACCTACCCCAACACCAACTCCAACTTCAGCGCCTGCGTGGCCTACGGTTACTGCGTCATGTCCTGACCCAGGAACATCAGCAGTACTTTCATGGAATAGAACTACGGGATCTGACCATTTTGAAATTGGAGTCAATGATACAACAACTGGTTCTGCATGGCCGGGTACCCCTGGTGATTTGGCTATAAGCAATTATCGTACAACATCATACTCGTTTGCTACAGTGTATGGGCATACATATAATGCATGGGTGTCACCCTGCACGGCAAGTGGTGTTTGTGGTACTCCTCCTGCACCGTACATTACGTTCACCTGTCCCACAACAACGTACGTACCTCCACCAGTGTATTCTTGTGGCCGTCTACCAGTCTATGCAGTCGGATATCCTGGTGATGAAATTATTACAAGCTATACGGAATGGGTTTATTCCGCTCGAAATACTTCACGAAAATGCGAATATCAATGTATGGCAGGATATGTGTGGAGTGTGGCAAGATCACAATGTATTGTGAAACCTCCACCTTCAAAATGTAATGATAAGATAGATAACGATGGGGATGGCCTTATAGATTATCCTGCAGATCCAGGATGTATTTCGCCGGATGACAATGATGAAACAGATGGGTCTGATACCTTGAGTGCAACAAATTGTGAAATTCTAAATGGTGCAAGCAAATGCACTTCTACGGTAAGCTGGTCAACTACGGTGAGCTCGTCAACAGCAGAGCTGTATGTTAAGCAGGATAGATTAATACTACTCACTCTAGCATCATGGCAGTTAAAAAGTAGCAAGCTTACTCAAATATCATATGGTGATACTCGATTTGCTTTGTCTATTGGCTCGTATTATGACTCGACTGAACTAATACATCATATTGCAAATGCAAAGTGTACTGCAGGGACAGTATGGAACGGTAGTATCTGCACCACCGGCACACCTAGCCCAACACCTACCACACCTGTATCAGGTGATTTGAAAATTAATGGATCAGATAGTGATATAACTCTGCCAAGCGGAAATACCGTAACCGCAATATGGACAACGAGCGGGGGTACGAGCTGTTCTGTCGCAGGAGATTCTGTTGTATGGTCAGGAACATCTGGTACACAATCTCAAACACTCTCTACAACACATACTTATGTACTGAGTTGTGACGGCATTGCACTTGATGCAGTGAAAGTAACCATTGTTGATAGTCCAAAGCTCACCACACCACGACGTACAGTTACAAAAGGGGATAAAACTACGCTTAATTGGAATGTTGGTAAGAATGACCCCAAAACATGCTCTATTACTGGAGGTTCGCTCGGCTCATCATATAGCATACTTTCTAGCACTAGCACCACTGGCTACATTGATGTTGTAGTAAATGCAAATACAACATACACACTCACCTGTTCTTCTGGTGGAAGCAGTTCAGTAACAATTGAGGTGATGCCAAAAGGCTTTGAAACATAATCTCTCTATACAAGAGTGGCAACTCATACAAAGAGTTGCCAAACCACCTCCCATACGATATAGTACCCACCACATATGGCAATAACCAAAAACGCAAAAAAAGCAGTCCGTGTATCAGCACGAAAGCGTGTATACAACATACGCACAAAGTCAGCACTCCATGACACCGTAAAAACACTACGGAAAGCAATTACTGCCACAGAACCCATGGTCACCACCACACTCATGGCACAGGCATACCAAGCAATAGACAAAGCAGCAAAACGAGGAGTTATTAAAAAGAACACCGCTGCACGAAAGAAGTCTCGCCTTATGAAGCAAGTGGCACGTACAAAAAAGTAGGGAAGACAGACAATATAAAAACCCCCGCACCGAAGGTGCGGGGGTTTCTGCTTTAACTTTTGAAGAAGTATTGAATTGTGCCCTCACCAGGAGTCGAACCTGGATCACGGGTACCGCAAACCCGCGTTCTATCCATTAAACTATGAGGACGATGCTGAAAGCATACATTAAAATCCAAAAATTTCCAGTAGTTTATGTGCAATTGGTTCTTCAAGGTATTCCTCATGTAATCGTGAAGCAAGCATAATTTCAATTTCATCACTATTTTCCTCAGGTATGGGTATAATTAAAAATTGAGAGAGTAGTTTTTTAGATTTTACTATAAGTTGTGGGCCATGCCTATGATCTTCGTCAATAAAAAAAGATTCAAGCGTTGAGTATGGATAGAGCGTATTTTCGACTCGAATACCACGTGCTGAGATTTCAAAATTAATGATACGGGGAGGATGATGTGCATAGAGCATCATCACAGTCGCACCAAGAATGATAACAATACCAAAAAGCACATTTCCAAAAATAATGCTCGAAACTGAGCCTGCAATAGCAAAGATACCAAGTATCCAATACCAGTCGCCTGTTTTATCAATATGAAAGTGTTCGGGTGCTTCCCAATAAACCGAACGAACATTTCTTTGCATGTGAGTATTTTACCACGAGCGCTTCGTCATTGGTGATAGTTTGTGTGTAGAATTATAGTTTCTGGATAACTTCAATCGAAGTATTTCGGTGAATTATTTCATCATTCCGTACTGCACGAAAAAACTCGTATTGATTTACATGTGTTCTCCCATAGTGTGTAAGGAAAGAGCTTTCAATTGGCTTTGATCTTAAAACATCTTCATATATACGGAGAAATTCATCATACTGTTGAAA
>JAHFMK010000064.1 GCA_023264435.1 Candidatus Kaiserbacteria bacterium | reverse complement strand
GTTCTACCACACTTCCACAGCAGGTATTACCAAGTGTTATGAGTGATGCACGATATTATCCAATGTTGAAAGCACGAACGGATACTTACATGAGACGTGCATCAATGGCATATGATGTGCTCTCACTCATACCAGAAATAATTATACACAAACCAAATGGTGCGTTTTATATGACGATAGTTTTTAAAGAAGGTGTCCTCAATAATAAACAAGTACTCGCTGTTGCGAATCAAGCAGTTGCAGAAATGGTAAACACACTGGTTTTAGACCCAATTAGTCTTGATAAACGCTTTGTATACTATCTACTTGCTTCAACAGGTATTTGCGTGGTGCCACTCACATCTGGTTTCAATTCATCATTGCACGGGTTCAGAATGACGCTCCTTGAACAAGATGATCATGTATTCATGGAAATATTGATTACTATCAAAGAAGCAATACGTGCATATCTCGTACCCTAAATTAGTTGTTGCATCTGATACAATACACACATGTTTCGATGGTGGGCATTTTGGAGACGAATACAATATGGATCAGGTTTTTTAACAGTACTTACGCTTTTTGGTGTTTGGATATATTATGCACAGTTTTATTCTGCCCCCACGTGTTTTGACAATATAAAAGGTGGTGATGAACGAGCAGTAGATTGTGGTGGATCGTGTGTACGTATCTGTGCATTTGATGTGCAACCACTCAGGATTGTGTGGGCAAAATCATTTAAGATTACTGATGGTCAGTATAATGCTGTGGCATACGTTGAAAACAAAAATACAACTATCGGTACGCCTGAGCTTGGGTACACATTTGCATTGTACGATGATGAAGGCCTTATTATTGAACGAAAAGGAAAGACGGCACTTCCTATCAATGGTACATATCCACTTTTTGAAGGGAGAATATTTACAGGGTCGCGCGTGCCAACACGGACAGAACTTACTTTTTCTGATGGTGTGGTATGGCTCCCCGGAACCATGGGTACTGAGCAATTCAGTCTTATCAAGCGTGATTTAGTTGGTGCTGATAGTAGTCCTCGATTGCTTGCAGAGGTTCGCAATAATGCACTTGACGAAGCAAAAAATGTAGAGATTGTTGCAACTATTTTTGATACACAAAAAAAACCACTAACGGCATCTCGGACGGTAGTAGACTATTTTGAAGGGCGAACAAATCAGAATATAACATTCACCTGGCCTGAGCCAATTGCAAAAACACTCCGAAGTTGTGAAGTGCCAACCGATGTTATACTCGCCATCGACCTCTCAGGAAGTATGAATGATGATGGTGGAGTACCACCACAACCAATTAGTGCGGTGCTTGGTGCCGCGGAAGCATTTGTAACACGATTAAAGACACATGATACAGCAGGGCTTGTGACATATGCAACTGGTGCGTCACTAGTATCAAGGCTTTCAGATGATACACAATATATTGCAGGTGTAATTTCAAAACTCACCATTGCACCTGTTGAAGAACGAGGAAGCACCAACACTGGTGATGCAATTAAGTATATTCGGGAAGAGATGTCATCGGAACGACATAATATAGATGCACGAAAAGTTGCCATTTTGCTCACGGATGGACTCACCAATGCTCCTGGTAAAACCCCCGAAGCATACGCTTTGGCAGAAGCAGAAAAATTGAAAGCACTTGATGTACAAGTATTTACCATTGGACTCGGTACTAAGCTCAATGAAACTTTTTTGAAAGATATGGCGTCAACACCTTCACATTATTATAAAGCACCTTCTATCAAAGAAGTGAATGCTATTTACTCTCAGATTACAAAGGCAATCTGTGAAGACGGTGCCGCGGTGATTGAGGTTATACCGAAAGTTGAAACCAATTTTGCACCGTTGCAGTAATAGGCATTAATTTGGACATAAGCACCTGTTTTAGTGCATAATACTCCCATGCGTTTTTTGCGAACACTATTTGGTAGTATAGATTGGTGGCTTATTTCCTCAGTATTTATACTTACCCTACTTGGGCTTATTACGATGTATACATTCGATGGCAACAATTCTTATTTTCAGAAGCAGGTATGGTGGATTATTATCGCAACATGCGGAATGACACTCGCCATTGTTCCCGATTATCGCTTTTTACGAAATGGTAACACCACATTTTATATATATCTCAGTATTCTCTTTCTCCTCATTCTTGTGTTATTCGTCGGGGCGACAGTAAAAGGTGCACAGAGTCGTTTCAACCTATTCTTTTTCTCACTGCAACCATCTGACCCTGCAAAACTCGTACTTATTGCAGTGCTTGCAAAATATTTTTCAAAACGCCATGAGCTTATTGGAGATTTTAAGCATATTATAATATCTGGAGCATATACACTACTCATTATTGGATTGGTATTCATTCAGCCCGACTTTGGTTCAGCAATGATTTTATTTTCAGTGTGGTTTGGTATGGTGCTTGTCGCAGGTATTAAATTTCGGCATCTCGCAGTGGTAGGAATGCTTGGCGTAGTAGTATTTATGGGTTTATGGAATTTTGGATTTCAGACATATCAAAAAGACCGAATTCTTACTTTCCTCCATCCTCTTGCAGATATACGAGGAACAGGATACAACGCGTATCAGTCAACCATTGCGGTTGGTTCAGGTCAATTATTGGGAAAGGGTGTGGGATACGGTACTCAATCGAAATTACAATTTCTCCCTGAATATGAGACCGATTTTATTTTTGCGGCGTTTGCTGAGGAATGGGGATTTGTTGGGGTGGGTATGCTTTTTTTGCTTTACGGCATCGTTATATGGCGTTTGTTACATCACGCACTCCGTGGTGCAACAAACTTTGAACGGCTCTTTGCGGTTGGTGTTGCCATACTTTTTATGAGTCATTTTTTGATACATATTGGTATGAATATTGGATTGTTGCCTGTAACAGGAACAACGGTACCATTTCTCTCATACGGAGGGTCACATTTATTGACTGAGTTTCTAGGAGTGGGAATGGTGATTGCGATGGCTCGATATACAAAACAACAGTATGTTGGAAAAGATTTGTTGCCGAGTTAGGAGTAATAGAGATTGATTGTTTTTTCAATCATGGTCGTAATGTTAAATTCGTTTGTGACTATTTTTTGTAAATTTTTTGTATACGCATGCATGTGCTCAGTGTCTTGCGTGGCAATGGCAAGGGCATCTCTGAGTGAGTCAGCATGAAGAGGATTGAAGCATATCCCTGTCTCATTGTGACGTATGATTTCATGGATACCACCCACATCACTTGCAATACAGGGAATACCAGCAAGACCAGCTTCAAGCAATGTATACGGAAAACCTTCTTTTGTTGAGGAAAGAAGAAAGATGTCAAATGCATGAAGCATTGTCCGTGCGTCTTCTATGTATCCCGCAAGATGAATATGTGAAGCGAGATTGTGTGTCTGAATATATTTTTTGAGCAACTCGGTTTGTTCACCATCTCCAATGAGTGTATAAAATATTTTTTTAGAATGCGTACGGTTATGTTCTGCAACTGCACGTATGGCAAAGAGTAGATTTTTATTCGGGGTATGTTCTGCAATGGTGACCAACCATACATCAGTATCGTGTGCCGTGCGTATGTCAGTATTGAAAAGATGTGCTCGTGCCTCATCACGAGTCAAAAAAGAAATAGGAGGAAGTGCTGTATAAATATGATTGAGTTTGTGTTTTAAGCCATACATGCGTGCCTGTGTAATATCGTGTCGTGACACCACAATGACTGCATGTGAAAGAAACGTCGTCATCCATGAGGCAGTCCACACAAGTATTCGCCAAAAAAACGAGCGTCGTTCAAAGAACGGCCACCCGTGGGCAGTGAAGATTATTTTTGGAACACGGCACCAGTGTGCCGAAAGTGCGCCAACAAAACCCGCTTTCGAGCTGTTGAGATGTACAATATCAGGACGTTCAGTCTGTATTATTGTGGTGAGTTCTTGAAATGCTTGTATTTCCTTTTTGAGATTAATATCTCGCTCAAAGCTTTTTATAAGATATGTTTTGATATGTGCTGTGCGGAGTTTTGTATACAGTAATCCATTGCCACCACAGGCAACGAT
>JAHFMK010000063.1 GCA_023264435.1 Candidatus Kaiserbacteria bacterium | reverse complement strand
CAGGGGTAGAGATGGGGTGTGATACATTTGACTGTGTGGCACCAACAAGAATTGGAAGAAACGGCTCAATCTATGTCCATACGAATGATGGAATAGTAAAACGCAATCTCAAAAATGCACAATATCAACATGATCTAGGAAAACCTGATGAAGGATGTGATTGTTATGTATGTTCGCACTACACTCGTGGATATCTTGCACATCTTTTTAAAGCCAATGAAATATTGGGAGCACATCTTGCGTCACTCCATAATTTATATACTATCGTTCAGTACACCAAAAAACTCCGTGAAGAAATTTTAAAAAACTGAACTCAATAATTTGATTGCATATCGAGTTTTTTATTTATGGAGATAGCGGTATACTAAAAGCTATGAAATTTGATCTCGCAACTGACAAAACTCCAGCCGGTGACCAGCCAAAAGCAATTGAAGCTCTTGTATCAGGTGTGCGTGCAGGTATGCGAACACAAACGCTTCTCGGTGTTACAGGTTCAGGAAAGACATTTACTGCGGCTAATGTCATCCAACAAATCCAAAAACCAACACTCGTCATAGCACACAACAAGACACTTGCTGCACAACTTGCACAAGAGTATAAAGATTTTTTTCCGCATAATGCGGTGCATTATTTTGTTTCATATTATGACTACTACCAACCTGAAGCATATATGCCTGTGTCAGATACATACATTGAAAAGGAAGCAATGATTAATGAAGAAATTGATAGACTTCGTCATGCTTCTACACAAGCATTGCTTACGAGAAATGATGTTATTATCGTTGCTTCAGTATCATGTATTTACGGTCTCGGTTCACCAATTGAATATCAAAAAGTACATAAAAAAATTGAAAAGGGATTTTCGATTGATAGAGCAGAACTTGTACGCTTGCTTGTGGGAATGTATTTTGAACGTACAAACGCTGATCTTTCACCAGGGCATTTTCGTGCGGTGGGGAATAGTGTAGAGATTATGCCTACTAATGAACGAGTCATTTATCGCCTTGGCTTCGATGGTGCAACTATTGCGACAATATCAAAAATTGACGCCATATCTCGCTCAATTATCGAAGAAACTGAAACATTTTTTTTATTTCCTGCAAAGCATTTTGTGACACCAGAAGCAGAGCGTGCGCGTGCACTGGAAGAAATTAAAAATGAACTTGATACACAACTTAAAAAATTTAAACAAGAAGATAAAATACTTGAATTACAACGCTTGAAACGACGAACTGAGCATGACCTCGCACTTATCCGCGAAGTGGGCTATTGCAATGGTATTGAAAATTACTCGCGACATTTTGATGGACGAGCTCCCGGAGAAGCGCCTTACACGTTACTTTCATATTTTCCACACACCAAAGACGGTAAACCGGATTTTCTTACTATTATCGATGAGTCACACGTAACATTGCCACAACTCGGTGGTATGTATGCTGGCGATAGGTCACGCAAGCTTACTCTCGTAGAGCATGGTTTTCGCTTACCGAGTGCAATTGACAATCGTCCACTTAATTTTTCAGAATTTGAGGAACGAGTAGGACAGTGTATCTATACCTCAGCAACACCAGGTAAGCTCGAATATGCACAAGCAATACCACCACACGGTCAAATGGTAGAACAAATTATTCGCCCAACTGGATTACTCGACCCTATCCTCGATGTTCGCCCCATTACGCAGTCAGGCACGTATCCAGGACAGATTAAAGATTTTATTGATGAATCTGTAAAGGTAATAGAGGGTGGTTTGCGTGTATTGGTAACTACACTTACCAAAAAAATGGCCGAAGACTTGTCAGATTTCCTTACAGAAAGGGGAGTAAAATCAAAATATTTACATAGTGATATTAAAACAATAGATCGCATTCAAATTTTGACAGATTTTCGGCGTGGACACTTTGATTGCTTGGTTGGAGTAAATCTCTTGCGAGAGGGACTTGATTTACCTGAGGTAGAATTGGTTGCAATTCTTGATGCTGACAAAGAAGGATTTCTTCGTTCAGAAACATCGCTTACACAGACCATTGGTCGTGCTGCACGAAATGAAAACGGTCGAGTGATACTTTATGCTGACGAAATGACCAATTCACTTGAATCCGCAATACGAGAAACTACAAGACGTCGAGAACAACAAATTGCCTATAATAAAAAACATGGCATTACACCAAAAACTATTTTGAAGGAAATACGCGATATTACCGAACAAATGCGAACTGAGCATCAGACGACGGTTGAGACACTTCTCATTGTTGATACAGAACTATATATTAAAAATCCAAAAAAGACACTCAAAGATAAACGAACTCAAATGGAAGAAGCGGTTGAGCGTCTTGATTTTGAAACTGCAGCAATTATCAGAGATGAAATTATTGCACTTGAAAATTTGTCTACAAAAAAGAAGTAAGTTGTTGACAATTATATACATCACTGTGTGTATTTTGTTGTATACTAATGACAAAATATGGCTTCGATATCACAAAAGAACAAAATTTTGAAAAATGAATCCAATACTGTTCAGAAGTCATTCAGCCTGCTTGCTCAACCACAAAAAAGTCCGCTACCCTCTAAAAAAATAAAAAAGGAAGCTCAAAAAAATCGCAAACTAGGTGCAGTGACTACCAAATCAAAAATTAGTCCACCCAAAAAAACAAATAACAAAAAGTTTTTATCTTCTAAAATTGCTATTATAAATACAAACGCATTGTCCAAAAAAGCTATTAAAATAGTTAATAATACACACGTAAAAAAAAATACCGCACTTGCATTACCAAAAAATACACAAGTTCGTGTTTTGTCACCATTTAGGTTTCCTGCCATACGTACAATTTCAATATCGTCAATTACACGTGCAACTGGTGTGCTTTTTGTTCTACTAGGTGGATTTTTTTCACTTGTTAATTTCCAGTATATAGGACCATCATCAAATTTTGCTGAAATACATAAACAGTCAGCAACGACAATTGATACAATGACGATAAGTGGGACATTATCTTCTACAACAGCCACCACTCCTGATGTAAAAATTACTGTTGAGTCAACAACAGTTACTTTAACAGGAGTAGTGCCCGTCTCTGTACTTGTACCTATCGCTCAATCTGTAAAGCTTATCTCAGAAAATAAACATACTGGCCTACTCACTGTTTTAGGTGATGCTATTAAAATTGATGAAACTACATGGCGATATTATTGGAATACCGCACTTACACCAGATAGTGAATATACCTTAAGAACAGCAATTGTAAATATTTATGGAAACTATGAATATAGTTCATCAGATACGTATCAGACAATCAATTCTGTTATAATTATTCCAGATACTACTACTGTAGCTTCCACAACATCTGTCAATAATACACAAATTTCAGTTCCAAATGAACCAACCATACATTTTGAAATACATGAGGACTCACCATTAGAAGGAAAGGTAGACATGAGTGTAAAAGTATCTGATGCTATAAGTGTATCGATATATGCAAAAAACAAAGATACGCTTGTCCAATATTTACTTGGTTCGGCATCAAATGTGTCTGAGAATGATTGGAGACTTGAATGGGATAGTAAAAGAATTCCAAACGGTACATATAATTTTTATGCTCGTCCATATATTTCAGGATCATATTTTAAGAGCTCAAATATTGCACGAAAAGTCATTAATGATGATGGCATAGTTCGAGATGCTGAAATAGTTTCATCCTCAACAGTATCAGTTGAAAGTCAAATAATTTCACTTTCGTTATCAAAACAGAGCCCAATTGCAGGATATGTTGAGTTACGATTTTCAACACCTATCGTTGATTACATTGAATTATATGTACTACCTAAAAATGGTACAACACCATTCTATATTGGAAATGCACAAAGGATTTCAGACAATATTTGGCAATTTGCATGGAATACCACACAAACACCAAATGGTGAATATTTGCTGTATGGTAAAGCAAAAAATATATATGGTTTCATTGAGAGTAACAAATTGCCAATTTATATCCTCAATGAAGTATTAGTTGATTATACTTCAGAACAAGAGATTAAAGTTAATGATTTTCAAGAAATTAATACTGAACT
>JAHFMK010000062.1 GCA_023264435.1 Candidatus Kaiserbacteria bacterium | reverse complement strand
AAGACGAGGTTAATGTAAAAAAAGTCTTGCTTGATGCAGATGAACCTTTTCCTATTTTGGATATCGTTGTCACTCCCGAACTCAAACGAGAAGGCGACGTTCGTGAGCTTATGCGTGCAGTACAGGATACACGAAAAAGTATGGGACTCAATCCCAAAGACCGTGTGATACTCGTGGTGGATGATGCACTCAGAGCACTCATTGCAGGATTTGAAGAGGAACTTATCTCTGTGGTGGGTGCACTTGAAATTATTGCAGGGAATGAAGGAGGTTCATCGGTGACGGTTGAGGGTACTACCTATTCATTTGGAGTGGTGAAGGTGTAGTGTAATAGACCGCGACCCCTTCGGGGTCGCGGTCTATTACGTCAAAACTATGGCATATCAAACATATATTACGGAAGCACTCGTTTGCGGAAGTTGGCATCGCAATACCGCAGACAGAACCATTCTTCTTTTTTCACGAGAAGCGGGAATGGTATATGTGCAGGCAAAAAGTGTACGCGAGGAACGTTCCAAGCAACGATATGCATTGCAAGATGCGTCGCACATTCGTGCGACGCTCATTCGCGGTAAGGCAGGATGGAAAGTGGCAAGTGCTGAACCACTCAAAAATTTCTATGCACACGGTACGACTCGTGAGTCACGTGCACTCCTTCGAAACATTATTCTTTTACTCCGAAGAGTGATGCAAGGAGAAACACCGCATCAGGATATTTTTGATGACGTGGTGTTGGTACTTGGGCAACAAAATATTTTTCCTGCATCGGCACTTGAAGCAATATTCTCTATAAGACTACTCAATATGCTCGGATTCGTTTCCCCTGACGTCACGCACAGACATTTATTTGAGACACCGTTTCCATTTGAAATCCTTGCCAATCTATCTGTGGAAACAGTAGAAGAGCTCAAAAAAATCTCAGAACATGCACTTATACAAAGTCAGTTATAAAATTGCATGGTATACTTTCTCATATGCATGAGAATGAGCAAGAAAGTCCTACAAATAAGCCTATTTCAGGAACATCACCACAACACCCAGTATTTAATACAGATGAGATTAATGAGTTGCGAAAGCGACTCTATAATCGTGGATCAGATATAGTCCCTACAGGACGGCATTCAGTCCCACGACAATCAGCAAACGGATCGACAAATCCACCAACTCCTACAACACTACCCACACCATTGTCTGTTACGGATGTACCTACGGTACCTCTTTATAAACCACAAGTGGTTGTAACAGAGGGTATCCCTGTACCAAATATGATACAAAAAAGTAAACGTAATAAAGTAAGAAAAATTATGGGCATTGGAGGTCTTCTCTTTTTTATAGTTTCAATGGTAGTAGCGAGTATTATTTTATTTTGGGGTGGTAATACCATTTCAGGAGAGAACATTACCATTACTGTAGCTGGTTCGATTGCGGTCGGTGGAGGTGAAACGTATGAATATCAGGTTGCTATCGCAAACCAGAATACGATATCGATTCAATCTGCGACACTTATTATTGAATATCCAAAAGGCACACAATCTGCAACGGAAGAGGGTAAGGAAATATCAATTGAACGAATGACCCTCGATAGTATTGATGCGGGCCAGGTTATTAATATCCCAATGAAAGCACGTATGTATGGCGAAGAGAATGAGGAAAAGGAAATAAAAGTATGGATTGAATATCGTGTGGCAGGGTCAAATGCAATATTTGAAAAATATGCAGAACCACTAAAAATTAAAGTCATCACATCTCCCATTGTGATGACCTTTAATACCGTCAGTAAATCTGCATCAGGACAAGAGGTGGAGATTGTACTCAACGTTCAGTCGAATTCTCCGACAATCCTTAATAATATTTTAGTAAAAACTTATTATCCTGAAGGATTTGATTTTACTGAGTCAATTCCCGATACTATCTCAGGTGAGGATACGTGGAAATTTGATAATTTTAAACCAAATGAAAAGAAGTCCATACACATAAAAGGACAAATAACTGGATATGATACAGATGTTCGAAAATTCAGTGCAGTCGCAGGAGTATCAAATGAAGGGAATATAAACACACTTGCTTCACAACTTGCAACTGCTGACACTGAAATTGCGATTGAGTCTCCCTTTCTCGATGTAAGGACTATTATCAATGGTAGTCCAACTGAGACAGTTGTTGTGAATACGACTGACACTATCAATGTACAGATTGAGTATAAAAATACGTTAAATACGACTATCAGCAATGGAACAGTACGTGTAGAGTTAAGTGGTAATGCACTCAATGAGTTTGATATACAAACTACTGCTGGATATTACGATTCAGCAAAAAATACAATAACATGGGATAGTGAAGAACTTACTGCATTAAAAGAAATCCTTCCAGGAGCAACTATACCTATTAGTTTTAATTTGGCACCAAGTAAGGATGTTGGCAAGACACCTGAAATTAAGATGACAGTGAGTGTGACAGGACAACGAACATCAGAAAGTCAGGTTTCCCAAAATCTTGAAGGTAGACTATCGCGTATAATTAAGGTTGAGAGCTCACCGATACTCTCTGGTGTGACAAACTACACTGAGGGGCCATTTACTAATACAGGTCCCGTGCCACCCGTCGTAGAAAAAGTAACACAATATACCTATTTATTGTCCGTAAAAGCAGGAACGAGCGACCTTACGGGTGCGGAAGTAGTAGCAGTACTTCCACAATCAGTGAGTTGGCTCGACTTGGTGACTGATAACGATACTGTGACCTATAATGCAACTACGCGTACTATGAAATGGTCTATTGGCGACATAGATGCGAATACTGAAGCAACTGTCGGAGTACAGGTTTCATTTTTGCCAAGTGTGACACAGGTTGGAAAAGTGCCAACGATTCTTGAAACACAGCGATTGAAGGCAACTGATAGATTTACAGGTACGACTGTACGAGCGGAGTCACCTGCCTTGACCACGAGTCTTTCAACAGATCCTAATGATATGAATAATACCGGACGTGTTCTTGCTAAGTAGCACAAGCGTGTTGCTATCTCATTTTAGCTTGAAAGTTGCAGTGAACACTATATATTGTATACATTATTTAAATACATAAGCACTATAACCGTATGGAAAAAGATACCCGCACCATGGAAAAAATAGTCTCACTTTGCAAACGCCGTGGGTTTGTTTTTCAAGGTTCTGAAATATATGGCGGATTAGCAGGTGCGTGGGATATGGGACCTCTTGGTGTCGCACTCAATAACAACATTAAGCGAGAATGGTGGAAAATGTTTGTCGAGGGACGAGAGGATATGTACGGTCTTGATGCATCGATTTTGATGAACGAAAAAGTGTGGGAAGCGTCAGGACATACTGGAGCAGGTTTTTCTGATCCACTCGTTGAGTGTGAAAAATGTCATGTCAGATATCGTGCAGATCATCTTGCACAAAAAGAGACATGTCTTGCCTGTGGTGGAAAACTTGGTGAAGAACGACAGTTCAATCTTATGTTTGAAACAAAAGTCGGTGCGCAGGGTGATATCAAATCATACCTTCGTCCAGAAACTGCACAGGGAATTTTTGTAAACTTTAAAAATGTGGTGGACTCCATGAGTCCAAAAATCCCATTCGGAATTGCTCAAATTGGAAAGGCATTTCGAAATGAAATTGCACCACGAGAATTTCTCTTTCGTGTGAGAGAGTTTGAACAAATGGAAATTGAGTACTTTATAAAGGAAGAAGCGTGGGAGCAACTTTTCGAAGTGTGGCGTGAAGATATTTTGAAGTGGTTTGACCATCTCGGACTTTCTCGCAAAAATATTCATGAGCTTGAAGTACCTAAAAATGATCTCGCTCATTATAGTAAACGAACGGTTGATTTTGAATATAATTTTCCAGGGAAAGGTTTTGATGAACTTGCAGGATTTGCATATCGAACCAACCACGACCTTAAGAGTCACATGGATGCAAGCGGAAAAAGTCTTGAATATATTGAAGCGGATGGTACTCGATTTATTCCCCATGTCCTCGAACCATCATTCGGTGTGGGACGTGCATTTGTTGCAGTGCTTTCAGAAGCATATATAGAAGATGAAATGGGAGGCGAAGTGCGAACATATCTCAAACTTCCAACACATCTTGCTCCTTATCGAGTTGCAATCTCACCGCTTCTCAAAAATAAGCCTGAAT
>JAHFMK010000061.1 GCA_023264435.1 Candidatus Kaiserbacteria bacterium | reverse complement strand
TCCCAATTATAATTCCGTGACGTTTGCAACATCAGGAGCAGGGAAGTCCTATACTACAAAACTCGAAATTCTACGTTCACTTATGTTTGGTACGGAAGTAATTGTTATTGATCCTGAACAAGAATACAGATATCTTGCCGAGGCAACGGGTGGACGATATGTCAATATTTCACTTTCTTCTGAACATCATATTAATCCATTTGATTTACCAAAACCACTTCCTGATGAAAATCCGCGAGATGTGTTACGTTCGCACATCATTGAGCTCGTCGGTTTGTTCCGACTTATGCTCAGTGGACTGACGCCAGAAGAAGATGGAATTATTGATGCAGCACTTCGTGAAGTCTATGCACTAAAAGATATTACAGGTGACACTGATTATTCTGAGCTTCCACCTCCACTCCTTTCAGATTTTGAAATGGTGCTCGCAGGAATGGAGGGAAGTGAGTCATTGATACTTCGCCTTACAAAGTACACGAGTGGCACGTGGTCTGGTTTTATGAACGAACCCACAAACGTAAATATTGACCAAAAATTTGTGGTTTTTTCAATTCGAGACATGGAAGACGAGCTCAAAACTATTGCAATGTATATTATTACCAATCATATTTGGGGGGCGGTACGCCGAGAACTTAAAAAGCGTTTGCTCGTAATAGATGAAGCATGGTGGATGCTAAAGTCAGAGGATACCGCTGCATTTTTGCACAGTATTGCTAAGCGTGGTCGTAAATATTATTTGGGCATTTCTACCATCACCCAAGATGTCGATGATTTTCTTCGTTCACCGTATGGTGTTCCTATGATTACAAATTCTTCTATCCAACTTTTGATGAAACAATCCCCAACCGCAGTCAATACTTTACAAACGGTATTTAATCTCACTGATGAGGAGAAATTTATGCTTCTTGAATCAGGAGTAGGAGAAGGCATATTCTTTGTGGGATTAAAGCACGTTGCAATTAAGGTGATTGCTTCTTATACTGAAGATCAAATTATTACCTCAGACCCTTCTCAACTGCTCCTTATTCAACAGGCGAAAAATGAACTTGGGGGAAGATAATTTTACTCTGTATGCAGGCATACAAAAATTCGCAAAAGGAAAATGATGCACTTCGTGGTATCCAGAACACCGAGGTGCGTTTTCAAGAAAAAATAAAAGAACGCTTATTGAGTGAGCAGTTACAAAACCCACAGTTGCATGCACTACGAGACCAGGAGAATGGTGCAAATGATGATGATTTTGAGGATACACGTATACCACAAGTGTCTTTTAATACTGCGAGAAATAGCATGCACCAAAATGTTCTTCGGCAACATTCACTGAAAAATATTTCTTCAAAAAAGAACCTTCACACATTGAAGAGTGGTGCTTCTTTTGGCGGATTAGGAACACTCCTTTGGATTACCTTCTTTCAATTCTTTTTTGCAATTTGTTCAGTATTCTTTTTTGCAACGTATGCTCTTACAGAGGGCTATGAGGAATCCTCTACACTTGGTGGTATTGCGGGTATGTTTAATTCATTGATTGAATCACTGGTGGGTGTTGATTTACTTTCAGTTATATCAGGGCTATGGTTTGCATGGTGTTTCTGGGGACTCATTGTATTTATTACCTGCCTCATATTATTTATTGCAATACCGTGGTTTTTAATACAAAAAATCCCTGTTTTTTCTGGGTCAGGAACAGTGCTCACATTTGCTTTGTGTGTGGGGGCAAACCTTACTCCATTTTTAAACATCATTCCGTGGATAGAGCTCTGGGCAGGGTATTGGTTACTTCAAGGACACGTGCAGACTATGAAGAGCTTATCCAATGGTTCAAAACCAAAATAGTGATGGTCATGTTAAAATGAAAACATGTTTTCTACCATATTACATAATATGAGGTTTTCTCTAGGTATAGGTATCATAGGTATTTTTTTGATTTGCTTCATTCCCGCACCACACACCTACGCACAGATTGTTCCTATCCAGCAAGGTGCTGTCTCACTCAATATGCGTCCTGCATATCCAGAACCAAACACAGAGGTAACGCTCTCCCTTGATGATTACAGCGTAAAAACACTCGGAGCAGATATCATCTGGTACGTTAATGGACTAGAAAAAGTAAACAATAGAAATGAGCGGTCACTCACCCTCACCACGGGTGCGCTTGGTGAAAAAATAACCGTTGCAGTTAAGCTTGTGCGAAATAATATAATCGCTTTTTCCGTAGAACGGATTATTATACCCTCTGTTGTTGATATTATTCTTGAATCAAATACATATATTCCCAACTTCTATAAAGGGAGAGCTCTCCCAAGCTCAGAGTCAATAGTACACGCTATCGCTATTTTTCATGATGGCACAAATGCCTCTTGGAGCAACAATTCATACAAGTGGACACTCGATGAGACAGTACTTTCTGGTGGGCCTCTTAAGGGAAAATATGCTATGGACGTTATAGTGCCTCGACTTCAGTCTGGACAGCTTACGGTTGAGGTATATAACTCCCGCGGAGGTGTTGTGGGTAAAAAATCAATACTCATAGGTTCGGTACAACCACAATTACATATATACGAGTACAGCCCTCTTCATGGCCTTTCAGAACGTGCGGTACAATCGCCCCATGCACTTACAAGTCCTCAAACAACACTTTATGCTGAGCCGTTTTTTCTCAATACACAAATTTTAGACACTCTAAACACTAACTTTGCTTGGAAACTTAATAATGTAAATGTACCAATCAACGAAAGTATGCCGAACGCTATTGAGCTAACAAAGAATGGTTCTACTGGTGAAGCATCCGTTTCTGTTGCAATCACCACATTGAAAAAAATTCCACAATATGTTGCTGATACAATACATGTAGTCTTTCAATAAATATGAAATTTGAATATAAAAACAATAAAAAAACTCGTGCATTATTTGGATTTATTTTTTTGTTCTTTATGATTCCCTCGATTGTATTTGGACAAAAAACATACAGCCCTTTTGTAACTATTCCTGGAATTGATTATGCGACAGTGTCATTTTCAGGTTTGGTAAACGCGCTCTATTTACTTCTTATTGGAATTGGTGCTACGTTTGGTGTTCTTAAAATTGCATTTGCTGGTGTTCGATACGCAATGAGTGATGTTGTGCCGAGTAAGCAGAATGCCTTGCATGATATACAAGGTGTTTTTATAGGACTTGCTATTCTGCTCCTTCCCGCAATTGTACTCGGAACAATAAATAAGGATTTGCTTAAACTTGATATCTTTGCAAAGTTTGGTTCAGCAGTAAATGTTAATATGGGTGCGTATAGTAAATCTGGAACAGCGACCCCTCCCCCTGAGGGAACAATTGGGTCGGTGTGTACAAGTGTCGATAGTATGCTTGCTTGTAAAGGAAACGGTGGTACTTGTGTGCATGATACAGAAAGTACTTGGCACTGTAAAAAAATATGAAAAAAACGCTTCTTATAATACTTGCCCTCCTTATCAGTCTAAGTATTGTTTCTGTTTTTATGTATCTTATGATATTTGGTAAACCAAAAGACAGTAGCGAGGTTTTTGCAAAATTTGGACTAGGAAATAATGGTACCATCTCCTCAAACCCTTCAAGCTCTGTCCAAACACCACAAAATACCAACACGATTGTCAATGTAGCTCCTGCAAAACTTCAGCAACTTACAACGAGACCTGTCGCTGGTGCCTATGTTTCAGATGAACATGTGCGTTATGCAGAACAGGGCACGGGACACGTGTATGAAATTAATCTTACAACCGGTAAGGAAACATTGATAAGTGGTACCACTATTCCACAAACAGTGTCCGCACTTTTTTCACATGACGGCACCTATACTGCTATTACATCTTTTACATCCACCGGAACAAAAACGATAGTTGGAGATATTGTGATGGATGATAAAAATGGAGGAAAAATCAATGGTGTTTCATTACCAGAAAATGCACGCGAAGTGCAATTCACAGCACAGGGTGATGGTGTGTATTATCTTATAAAAAATAATGCGGGATCAGTTGGATATATATACAACATAGAAAAAAAGACAAGTGTAATATTATTCAATATTCCACTTCGTGATGTCCGCGTACTTTGGGGGGACCCATTGTATGTATATACCACACCATCAGGATTTCAAAATGGATTTTTATATAAAGTGGGAGCAAAAAGTTCACTCATATACACTACATTAG
>JAHFMK010000060.1 GCA_023264435.1 Candidatus Kaiserbacteria bacterium | reverse complement strand
TAGCCAAGACCATATGTCTGCCAATTACCACCAGCATAATACCTTCCCGCTGCTTCTGTTTCTGCGGAATATCCTCCTCGTGAAGCTCCAATATCTTCCAAGAAGAATGCCGTAGCCATAATTGCATGTTGCGGATTCCATGGGTCGCCAACCGCTACCCCAAACGCAGAAGCAATACGTCCCTCATATCCCCGCCATGTTGAAGGAATAAATTGTGTAGGACCCATTGCTCCTCCATATCCCACTGATTGCGGACATGAGACTGGCGTAGTGTACGGGTCACGACCAAGACGTCGCATCATATCAAGAAAGTATGGAATATCTCTATCTGGCTTCATCACATTTGCAAATGGAGTACCAGTATTTTTACCCTTTCCTGCTCCTGTTACCGCATCAGTAAGGAGACACTGGCCCACATTCACACCAAGATTTGATTCTTGTCGTAAGATACCCAAAATAAATGCTGCACGTACTCCTGTTTTCGCTGATGCAATTTTTGCATATGCGAGTGCGTCCTTAAATGGAATACCGCCACCATCGACTCCACGCAAACGAAAGAGTGCAGCATTTATTTGACTCACTTTTGCTTGTCTATCAGCGACAATCTGTTCATACGACTTTGCCTCCTTTTTTGTTGCAGCAAGAAGTACTTTCTTCTCTTGTTCTGTTTGACTAATTGTTTTTTTCTTTACTTCAACATCATATTTTGCATCACGTTCTTGGTCTTGAATTTCATTCAAACGTTTCCGCTCCTCCCCCGTCTGTGCAATAGTCTCACGTACTCGGGTAAAATGATTTTCTAGTCCTCGCTGAATTGCCATAAAAGAATCGAGGTCGATAAAAAAATCTGAGATATCTTTACTATCAAGAATAACCTCAGCAAGTGAGTACCCATCAATCTCATTGGTGCGACGGATAAGCTGTGCGAGTGATTGCTTTCCATCATCAATTTTCACCTCGAGTTCACCGATTTTTCTGCTTCGTACGTTTATATCACTTGAAAGTTGTGAAATTGCAATATTTTTTGCCTTGATGGTTGCTTCTGCTGCCTTAATCTTTGCAGTGAGTGCTTTTACATCGCCGTCTATACTCGATACTTTTTCACGAGTACCTGCAAGTACTCCTTGCCATTGCTGAATTTCTAAATTACAAAGTGCAAGGTCAGATCGAAGTTGTTCTTCACTTTTTCCGGTAACATTATCATCACACACTGATGGAATAGTTGCACTCTGTACCAGAAGTGGCATGGAAAAACCAATACAACCAAACACGCAGAGTGAGATACATAGAATCCTCTTCATATAATTTATACGTACAGTATACCTCTCATAGCAAAAACTATCTACCAATGTAAACCACAGACAGCGGTATTATAAAATGCCCCGCTTCGCGGGGCATTTTATATAAAAATATGTGTTTTATGCAGACTCTGCTGGATTTTCAGCTTTCCCTTTCTTTTCGACTGCAATAGCGGACATATCGATGGTCGCTACCGGTACTTCTGCTTCCTCTTCCACCGCCTGTACAAGCACTACCACTTCCTCGCCATCATTCTCTACAGTCACGTTCTTTGGAATTTTGAGGTCAGATACGTGAATCTGCTTTTCAAATGTATCGAGTGTTGATACATCAACATCAATGTGCTGAGGGATGTCCTTGGGGAGACAGGTTACTTCAATTTCATGGAGTACCTTCGTGAGCGTACCACCGAGTTTAATAGCTGGTGCTTCTCCAATAAATTCAAGTGGTACCCCTACGGTAATCTCCTTTCCTGCTTCAACAGCATAGAAATCTGCGTGTACAACCCCACCCTTTCGAGGGTCAAATGCGACATCGTGGATGAGCACATCCTTTGAGGTACCAAGTCCAGTAAGTGTTACGATGCTCGACTCACCTGCTTCATGAAGCACTTTCTCAAATGCACGTTTATCTACCGAAAGTGACTGTGGTGCTTCTTTTGGGCCATACAGAACCACAGGCAATTTACCTCCATCACGAAGTGCGGTGAGTTTTTTACCGTGTATGGTACGTGTTTCTACTGCAAGTGAAAATGACATATATAATACAAATTAATGACTGCTACCATACCATACATCAAAAATAATTCAACTTTTTAAGAGATACTATGCGAGATGTACTACATTATTAGGTATCTCACCAACAAGAAAATCATTAATATTTTCTGCAACGATTGCTGACATTTTGTTTCGTGTTTCCTCAGTCGCTGATGCAATATGCGGAGTAATGACTGCATTTTGAAGTGACATCAGTTCTTTTACAATCTTTGGTTCCATTTCAAATACATCGAGTCCTGCTCCTCTAATTGTTCCCGCTTTCAAAGCATTCGCGAGAGCCTGTTCATCTATGACGGGACCACGAGAAGTATTAATAAGGATTGCACCAGACTTCATGTGTTTAAGTCGGTCTGCATTAATAAGGTGTGTGGTACTTGGCAAGAGTGGTACATGGATTGAAACCACATCAGCATTTTTTAATACATCTTCAGTTGTTGTGTAGTATACGGCTTTCGTTTCTTTTTCAAGCACTGCACTTTTCTGCACATCATTGTACACAATCTGCATTCCCAATCCGTGATGTGCACGCACCGCAACTTCATACCCAATGCGTCCTGCACCTAAGATACCGAGTGTTTTTCCTTTCAGGTCGATACCGAGAAAAAGTTCTGGTGCCCATCCATCATAAAGACCTTTTCGAGTATACGCATCAGCTTCAGGAATTCGCTTCGCAACTGCAAGTATGAGTGAGAGTGCAAATTCTGCAACACTATCAGTAAGTACACCTGGTGTATTCGTAATAGTTACTCCTGCATCCTTTGCATCAGTAAGTGAAATATTGTCATATCCAACCGCATAATTTGCAAAAATCTTTGCCGTTGGCACTGCATCAAACACTTCCTTATTTATAGTGTCAGTCAGGAGACATACCACCGCATCGTAAGGATATGCTCTAAGTGCATCCAATAGCTCCGCATGTGTCAGTGCTCCATTCTTTTTACTTATCTCGACAGTGTGACCTGCTGCACGAAGCATGTTGATGCCAATATCTGGAATATGTCGTGTTACGAAAATTTGTGCCATGATTATTCAATATGTATTAATGCAGATAATATGCGTATAACTATACCATAATAATGAATACAAAATGATACAATTTCAGCATATGAAACAACAATATGATTTTATAGCCATCGGAGACATCACCAATGACGCATTTATCGAGCTTTCAAAGAATGATGCACAAGTTACCACTGATGAAAAAACAGGACGCAAAAAATTAGAAATGAATTTTGGCGACAAACTTCCGTACCAAGATGTTACGGTAATCAATGCCGTAGGCAATGCCTCGAATGCAGCGGTTTCGGCTCACCGTCTTGGTCTTCGTTCTGCACTTGTTGCAAGCCTTGGCAATGATAGAAATGGAAAAGATGCTCTGGATGCACTTCGTAAAGAAGGTGTAGATACTGATTTCATTAAGGTTTATGAGGGGAAAAAGACTAATTATCATTACATACTTCGCTACGGTGCTGAGCGAACCATTCTTATTAAACATGAAGAATATCCGTATGTTCTCCCCGACTTCCAACTACCACCTCGTTTTCTTTATTTCTCTTCAATTGGTGAACGTGGTGTACAGTTTCATCATGATATAGCACAATACGTTACCACACACCCTGAAACAAAACTTGTCTTCCAGCCAGGGACATTTCAAATACGACTTGGAAAAGATGCACTCAAAGACCTTTATTCAGCGACTTACATTTTCTTCTGTAATAAGGAGGAAGCACAGATGATACTCGAAACTGATGAAGATTCTATTCCTGCACTCCTCAAAGGTATAAAAGCACTTGGTCCAGCCGTTCCCGTTATTACTGACGGCCCCAATGGAGCGTATGCACTTGATCGTGATAGAACGTGGTATATGCCAATGTATCCCGATTTAAATGAACCCGTTGACCGTACTGGTGCCGGTGACTCATTTGCCTCTACATTTACCAGTGCCATCATACTTGGACTCGATGTAAAGACTGCACTCGCATGGGGGCCCATCAATTCAATGTCAGTGGTGCAGTATATTGGTGCTCAAAAAGGACTCCTCACGCGAGCTCAAATTGAAGAATATCTCAAAAATGCTCCGTCTGAATATGTACCAAAAATGATTTCGTA
>JAHFMK010000059.1 GCA_023264435.1 Candidatus Kaiserbacteria bacterium | reverse complement strand
TTAAAATCTGAAGGAACATGTTCAACAATGTCACCAGTGAAATTTTCCTGTGCACTTAGGGTAAGTGTCATTGGGTAGGCGTATTTTGGATTAATACGAGTTGGACCATTTCGCGAAAGCGTCAGTGGCTGTGCCTGCACGACTTTAAATGTGTCACTGGTATGTGCGAGCACCTCGCCTTCTGTACCAATACGCTCAACGTAAATTTCATACGTACCACTCATAGTGGGAGTAAAATCAGTTATAAAATCAGGTACATCAATATAATTATTTCCATTACATTTTCCCGAAGGAGCCACCACTGCTTCAGTGATGTAATCAAGTGGATCAATGACATACACCTGAAGCTGTGCATCACAAAGAGTATTACCACTCTCAGAAACAGCGCCCAGCATAATATTCGTTCTCTCGCCTATTGCGTATTGTGTTTTGTCAGTATTTACCGCAAGTACTCCCCATTGAAAAGTAAATGAATCAGTAAATAATTTTCCACCTTCGTTTGCGACAAGTTTCACCGTATATGCACCTGGCTCTAATTTTTCTATATCTTGTTGAGTGAGCTGTATCGTGACATGTCCATCATCAGTCACATCTATATTTGGATTAAGTGCAATTGGTTCACCGACCCCATGACTAAACGTAACTGTCTCTATATCTGCAAGTTTTCGTCCAAATAAGTTACGGATAAATTGGACAATACCATTTCGTTGTGACTCATACCGCAATGCAAACTTTGGTAATTCTTCACGGGTAAAATCAAGGTCACTACTCAAAAATTCATACATTTTAGGAAGTTCAAGATTTGCAAGTGCTTGTGCATTAATACGTTCATGCAGTAATGCCTTATCAAAAACATCAGTATTGATTTCAAGCCAGAGTGCATCTATGTAGATGGTTTCAATATTACCAACATCTCCAACATATGAAATACGTACTGAAAAATTATCAAGATCAGATGCCTTTGTAATTTTAGGTAATGCAAAAAGGAAATATCCACCATTGAGTGCATTTGAAGACTCACCATCAAGCAACACCATACCTGCGTTTTCCCATGTATTTCCAAACGAATATTCAACAACCAATGACGGTATCGAAGTACTCGCAATATTTTTCATCAAAGCGCCCATCGACATTCGTAATTGCATGTTTCGAATGAATTGTCCCGAATCAAGTCTTGGAAGTTTAAAATCAGAAAACGAAATGGTTGACTGAGATTTATCAATCGTATTATGTGCAGTAACATCAGGTTGAATATTTTGAGCATGTGCGTTATTTACATCAGTATCAGTAATTTCAGGCACTGATGTTTCAGGGGTTGGCTCTGGTTCATGCGATGACACACTTTGTGTTTCATTTGAGGATGATGCACTGTCACCAGTAACACTATTTTGTGATTCTGAAATCAAAGGTTCCAAAATAGACTCTTGTGCAAACTTCATTGGTTTCCATGCACGCTCAATGACTGTGAAAAGATTATCACTACTATTGAAAGCTGAAACATCAGTGTTTACAGTATCAGAAACAGGTATTTCAGAGGGGGGTGTATTTAGAGTTGGCACCGGTGATGTATTTGGAACAACATCTGGTAGTGGTGTAGTAGTTGTGGTATCAGATGGTGTATCAGATGATTGCGAACCTTCCACAGACGGAGCAGTGGGTAGTTGTTCGATGGTACCTGATGCATTCAATTCATTCTGCAATACAGGATTATTTGAAGAATTATTCAATAAATCATCTGGTTTTATGCCATCAAAAAAAGTAGCGTTGTGTTTTGTAAAACTTTGATATACACCTTGCTCGTCAACATCCTGCACCAACGCTTCTGATGTATTATGCCAAAATGGTCCCGACACGTGAGATGGAACAACCTTTACGGTCTCTTGCTTTTTAATTTGTGTGAGATTTGACTCCGCTTGAGAAGTGATGGCTAAAACACAGATAAGTAAACCGCCGAGTGTACATTTCTTCAAGAAAGATTTTTTTGTAAAAAATAAATTTTGAATTCTATGAATAAAATATTTTTTGATATCAAAAAATTTTATGCCATAGTCACTAAAAAAACTCCACACTCTCATTTTCAGTGCTAAAAATATAGATATTATTATTTTTTCCAACGTTTTTAGAGAGTGAAAACTCATTACACCAAAAACAAATCGACGCTCCAAAGAGCTTACGACTCGTATACAATTATACCCCGTAAATCTATGATTTACGGGGTATCTCTGTGGATTGAGAATGCTTTCTTACTTTAATATTTTACTCACATCAGTAATTTCTTTTTCAAGGAGCGTTTCAGAGACTTCCAATGCTTGGTTAAGTCCTTCAACTGCTTCTCTTTCCTTTTTAGAAAGCCTCTCACGTTTCGTAATAAGATTGATTTGATCATATATTTCATCACGAAGTGCTGAAAATATCTTTTCCATTTGGTCTTGAATTTCTTTTGTTTCTCGTCTAAGTTTTTGCTCACGAGCCTCGTGTGCTTTCTTGATATTTCGTTGAAGCACAAATTGTCCAATAAGTGCCAAAAGAAGAAGAATGATAATAAGATTTTTACCCTTAAATATATCCCATATTGAACTTGCTGAAACGACTGCTACTGGGGGGTGCCAACCAGCAGTAATAAGTACTGCGGTCGTAGATTCAGTCTTATTTCCCGCATGGTCTTGTGCAACAACTTTTACGGTATATGTACCGTCCACCAAATCTTTTAGCAGATATCCAATTTTTGCCTCGTCAGGTGTAATGACAATAGGGTCATCACCAGGAATAGTAAGTTCGTACTGTGCAATTCCTGATATATCATCAACTGCCTCAAAGGTGAGTAGTGGAAATGCTGTTGCAGAATTACCTGCACGAACATTAATGGTAAATGTTTTAGGTGGAATGGTGTCAACCATTATTTTACGATGAAGCACACCACCCCATCCAACTTGATTTTTGTACTTCATTGTGAGGTACTGTACACCATCAGTAAGAAGCTCAGCATTTAGGGCAATTTGATCTATTGGTGGTTTATACTTTGTCGTCGGGTCAGCATCTGATGATGTCGCAATATCAAGAGCAAGTACATCTACATCGAATGGGACTTCCCACGTAAATAGTCCAGATTTTGTTGCATACCAAACTTCTGGATCTAAAAATACCGTTGAACCAGCTTCGGGAGGACGAGGAGGGTCACCAAACGTAATTGCGGTGCCAGGGTCTTCACTATTTTTATCTTCAGGTTTCGTGGGAGTCGGAGTTGGTGTTGGTGTTGGTGTTGATGCTTGTGTGAAGGTGTATGAAGCATTTATTGGTGCAGTATATACATCAGTACCTAAACCATCAGCAGCAGTCACGAGAGCTGATGAAAGTTTAACTGTTCCCGCACCTTCTGCAAGCACCTTGAAAGTTACAGAAACAATGGTTGATTGTGCTGAAAAAGGAGACGGAGTTCCACCACCAAATTTTATCGTCCCTGCACTATTGGAAAAAGTGGGCTCATCTGTCCATAACGAAAATACTGATCCGGTCTTTGATATACTCACTACCGAAAGTTTTGTATTGTCGAAACTCAATGAAGCCTCAACTGCATTAACACTTTTTCCCTGTGGATTTGTTTTAATACTCGCGGTAAATGTTTGACCAACTGCATACGTACCTGTACTCGGAGAAATAGAAACATCAGCGGCATACGTAGGCAGGACAAAAAATCCAAAAAAGAGAAGAGATACAAAAGTAATTTGTATGAACGAATAAATTTTTGAATGTGCTAAAAGAACCTGCATGATGAAATATTATCGAGCGGGTTTACCCTTTACTCGATTTATTTTAAGTTTTACTTTTTCCTTTTCTTCGGGCTTTAAAAGTGGTAGTACCAGCACCAAAACACCATTTTTAACCTTTGCTTCTGCACGTGCAATATCAACGCTTTCCGGAAGAATTATTCGTCTATAAAAATCACCCCACACACACTCCTCAGTAAAGAATGCTCCATCGGGCACCTTCTTTGCAAATGCCAGGTGTGTTGGACGCATACGTTTACCTTCAATGAGTACAATATCAGCGTCACCCTCGATGGACACATGAATATCCGACAAATCGGCTCCTGCTGCTTGTGCATATACGACAATCAAATCTGTTGATTGAAACACATCAACATCCAATTGCACTATTTTATCAAGCGCAGTTTCCTCTTCGCTGGAAAGCAGGTGTTGCTCAGTTCTTACCCCCTTCCCTTTCAATCTTTGTAAAAAGGACATACGTGTATATTATACGGTACTCAAAACATTTATGGAGCGTACTTATACACAAA
>JAHFMK010000003.1:9807-17798 GCA_023264435.1 Candidatus Kaiserbacteria bacterium | reverse complement strand
TCTAGTGACTTCTTCACTCCTTCACGAATCGCCACACTCGGGACTACGATAATAAACTTCGCAAAGCCGTATTTCTCACGTAGTGCAAGAATGGTGCGAGTGTACACGTATGTCTTACCCGTTCCGGTCTCCATCTCGATGGCAAAGTTCGGTACATCGTACAATTCATCCTTCAGCTTCTTACTACGAGGCAAGCGGTGCTTATCCTGAATCGCAATCACGTTCTGCATGAGTTCTGCATCCGAGAGGTCCAGCTTGTTACCATAACCGAGCTCTGTCATGTGACCGTATACGTCCACCTGGTCTGCTTTATGCTTGCGAGCGGTAAAGAGCGATTGCTTCTGCTGTTGTCCTTTGAAGATATCAACAATAGCGTCGACGGCATCGATTTGATATTCCTGCTTACTATCAAACTTAAGCTTCAACATAGCTAAACAACACGAACATCTGCTACACCAGCACGCTTCAGTGTTTCAAGCGCATTTTGTTTTACATCCTCATCAGCAAACCCATCGTCATAGCAGACGACTCGTTCGGGCTTCAATGCCGTCATTGCTTCGATAGTTCCAAGTGGAATATTTTTCTCGAGACAAACCAAGAGATAGTTTCCAGCTAGTGAGTACACTTGTTTACCACCAAGATTGAGGACCTCTACCGGCTCAGTGATATCAACCCCGTACTTCAAGAGTACTTCGTAAAGTGCGTCCTCACTCGTGCGTCCCTCCTTGAAGGTCTCAAGGGCTGCCAGAAGTTCATTCTGTATGTTGTCAGTGTTGGAATCCCACTCACGAAAGTTGGTGGTGTCGAGGGTAAAGGCCTTAAAGCCGACATCGAGCGGAGTCGTACGCTCTGCAAGTTTGTCTTTATGGTCAGATTTTATTTTCTCACCAGCAAGCTTAATACGCTTACGACTTATTTCTGCGATTGTTTTGTATCCGGCTTTACGAGCTTCGCTGTCTTCGGGTGTTGCTTCAGGAATCTGAACTAAAATAAATCGTCGATTTTTTCCATCCAGTATATTCTGTTTTAACAAAGCCTGTCCTGAAGTACCAGAACCAGCGAAAAAATCAACCACGATATCGTCATTGTCTGTAGATATCTCTATTAGTCTTTGAATTAAGTTAGTTGGCTTAGGAAAATCAAATAACTGATTACCGAATAGCTCCAATACCTCATTCTTACCAGTAATCGATGTCTTAAGACCGGTAAAAATTGAACTTTGTATTGACTGTGAAGATTCGTTCTTAAAAATCTTTAGTCTTGGAACACCATCGCCGTCTTTGCTAAAGAATATTCTGTTATCTTTTAATAAGTCCTCATACTCATCCTTGCCGAGTGTCCAGTTTCTGGTATATGTCTGTCCGGTACGGGTTGTAATTGTAAAATACTTCGAACCTGTTGTAGACGTAATACCATTTCTTGATATGTTTCCAGACATCCAATCACCCCTAGGGTCATTGTCTGGATTAGAGAAATCATCACGATTAATAAATCTGAATTCCGTATATCTACTCAATGTCTTCACTTTCCTAAAGCATGCAATAATGTATTCATGTTCGTTCCGCACAGTATTAGAAGCAGTTTTTGTAAAAGAACTTTCTTCAAAGTCTGACAAATTCCAGACATACTGTTCAACATTATCTTCACCAAAAATTTCAGAGCATATTTTCCTAAGATTTGTTACTTCGTGGTCGTCGATACTAATGAAAATAACCCCATCATCTTTGAGAAGATTCTTTGCTAACCGAAGCCGTGGGTACATCATGTTGAGCCAGTTAGTGTGATACCGTCCGGCCGTCTCAGGGTTTGATTGTCCTTCTAAACTAGCGTTCTCTTTGTAGTTACGGAGGTTATCTTTGAAGTCATCTTTATATACAAAATCTTTGCCGGTGTTGTATGGAGGGTCGATATAAATCATCTTTACCTTGCCACGGTAGGAGTTTTGGAGAACACGAAGGACCTCGAGATTGTCACCTTCGATGAAAAGGTTTTCGGTAGTGTCCCAGTCTTTACTATTCTTCTTGTCAGGACGGAGTGTACCGGTAGTGCGAGAGATAGCCATCTTGATAGCATCACGCTTGCCCGGCCACGTGAAGCTATAGCGTTCGTCGCTATCGTCGATATCTTCTCCTAGTATCAGTCTTAACTTATCAAAATCTACTGTGCCATCAGCGACCATCTCGGGAAATGCTTCTGCTAACGCACGAACATTATCCGACTCGAGGTTACGAGTCTCTCCGTCTAATTGCATATTATTTTCTTTGTCTCCCATATAGGCCTAACTATAACGTATTTAGCCCTTTTTTTCTAATATATTTTTGATGTTTTCTGTGGTTTGTGATCGGTCTTTTTCAAGTTTTACCTGCTTACTCCGCAGTGATAGCTTGTCGCCAAAGCCTGCTTGCTTGCGTTCTTCCTCAGAGAGACGGCAAATTTCATTGTTTGTGGCACGCAACTGCTTCAAAAGTGGCTCTAAAACAGACCAATCCCGGCGACGGTCGATGGTGAGCGTTTCTTGGAAGCGCAACATTTCGGCATGGCGAACGTAGTTTGTAAAGTCCTGATAGAAGCGTTCGAGATGGGTAAATGAGCAACTGGTTACCTTGCCATCCTCTAAAAAATTGTAGTCTCGGACATTGGTGATATCGAGCCATGGAGTAATGAACACACTGTCTGACACAGTCTTCCCTGCTTCTTGCTTGTGTAAACGCTTCGGAGCAACACTGATAGCTACTGCACTATCAAAGGTGAAAAAAATAACGGCAGGGTTCGTGATGTGTGACTGAAGCAACTGATTGAGTTCCGCAAAGTGCGTGTCTTTCTTTAGTGCAACATGGAAGAAATAAATCTCTTCGTACACTACTTCTTTGTTTTTCAGTGGTGGGATGTGTGTAGTGTCTTCATTGAATACCGCAAGGAGTGTGACGTTATCTACTTCATCACTCAAGAGCTTACGCTTTTGTGCATTGACACTCGGCAGTTCTAAAAAGCGAGTCTTCGGGACCCTCGTTTTTTGAATCGCTGTACCAAGAGCGAGTGCGAATGTATCAATGATTCCCTGAGCATCCATGTTACTTAATAATCAAGAATGAAATGAGTTCAAAATCATCAAGGGCTGAGAGTGATGCATTCTTTGCAATACTGGTCTTCCCGACTGAACCAAAGAGATTCTGCAGTCCGTCTGCCTGCTTCTGCCCTACCATGTGACCAATAGCAGCTTTCAGGAGTTCTGAGTATGTGCCCATATTGCGTGAGTGGTCGGTTTCTTTATCAAAGATAGCAACCAAGTCTTTATGAACCGTCTCATCGCCATAACAAAGCTTCTTAAACAGGTCGAGGATATACTTGCCCTGCAAGTATGAGTACCGTATTTCACCAGACTGCGAGATGTACATTAGGTAATACGGATGAAGCGCATTTACTTCCCTACTCTCTACCGCTGAAAACTGTGCCTGCTTGAGCGTCAAAATAATCCCTGGTTCAAAGCCGGCTTCGAGCCGTTCCTTTGGAGCAATGGCGAACATGCCAAGTGGAGCTTTCTCTAGTCTGGCTTCATTAGTCTTCATGTATTCTGCCAAGTCCATCTTGAAATCGTTCATCGTGAGGTCGGTTATGGAGATGGTGCCAGCAATATCTTCGAGGTCGACTACTTCTTCTTGAAGCTTTGTGAGCTGGTTGCGACGATACTCAATATCGTTCATTACATCAGCTTCAGTCTGGTTAATCATATCTTCTTCTCCGGTAGCACTAGTGTTGAGGAGCATCATACGACCACGCACCCGTTGTTCAAGCTTGATGTATGAGTCGAGTTCCATGTTGGGCCAGAAGTTCACGAGCTGAATTTTGTCGTTGATAGAACCGATACGGTCAATACGACCAAAACGCTGGATAATCCGTACGGGATTCCAGTGGATGTCGTAGTTCACCAAGAAGTCACAATCTTGCAGGTTCTGTCCTTCTGATACGCAGTCAGTCGCAAAGAGAACGTCAATTTCCTCTTTGATATTAGGGTATATCTTATCCTTCTCTTTGGCTCTCGGTGAGAAGTTCGTGAGGATACCAGAAAGGTCCGTTGGGATAGTCTTTACCGTCACCTTGTTCGTTCCTCCACCGGTTACTAAGGCAGAATTGAGTCCGTACACTTCTTTCAAATGTGTAGCGACGTGTTCATACAAGTACGTCGCAGTATCAGCAAAAGCACTAAAGACGATTACTTTTTTATTACCGACATTGAGTGGCTGTGCCTGTTTATTTTCTATAAGCGTACGGAGGTCTCGCATCTTAGCATCAAGCGCTGGAGTGACGGCTGAAGCTTGTGCAATCAGGGTCTCAAAAAATCGGAGGTCTTCTTCGAGGTCTTGCTTCCATTTCACGAGGTCGATATCGGAAAGCTTTACCTGTACCTTACTTCCCACTGTCATTGCTTCAAGCTCTGGGTCATCTCCATCAAGACTTTCATCCATATCCTCAAGCTCAACCTCAAACGTACCATTAGCATCAACTGCATCGGCCGCTTTAATGGTGTCACGAATCCGCCCCGCAATGTTGTTGAGCGTTATGTTGTATGAATACACTGAACTTTCGAGTCGCTTCAGAATGTTCACCCGCATCAAACGGACAATGTTCTTTTCACGGTCTATCTGAGTGAAGGTGTTACCAGGACGCACTTCGATGTCATAGAGTTTGGCGTAGTAGTTAAGGCGTTCTGGGAGTACGTATGACAGGGGTGAGTATACCGCCAGCTTAATCCGCAAGAGCGTAGCGTTTACATCCTCAAGGCTTGGGAACATGCCATTGATATCAATATCCGACTTAACGTTCAGGGGCTTTTGTCGCTCAGGGAACTTGCCCACTTCGGTCATATCGTAATACTTCTCAATGTGGCGGCGAGAGCGAGCGATGGTAAGGGTGTCGAGCAAACGGAAGTAGTCGACATTAAGGTGCTTGAGGAGCGTGTCGAGTCGTCGCTCTTCTGGAGGTAAATCGGACCACTCATTAAACATACGCTGAGCGAGGTTCAAGGTGGCACTAATACTTTTAATACCAGAATCTGCTAGAGCGTAGTCATTGCCTTCAGTAATAAAGGCAACTTGGTTTCTGAGGTCACTGAGTCGATTATTTACCGGTGTCGCAGAGAGCATCAGCACCTTGGTCTTTACTCCTGAGCGCACAATATCATCCATCAGTTTTCGGTAGCGAGTCTTTCTGTCTTTACGTGGATTAGTGTTACGGAAGTTATGTGACTCATCAATCACGACGAGATCATAGTTACTCCAGTTAAGTGTCTCAAGATTGATATCACCTGATTGCCCACGTTCACGGGTGAGGTCGGTATGATTAAGAATGTCATAACTAAAGCGGTCAGTTGCCAGCACGTTCCGCACATCGTTTGCACGGTACATCTGCCAGTTGTCACGGAGCTTCTTTGGAGCCAGGACCAATACCCGGTCGTTGCGGAGTTCGTAGTATTTAATCACCGCCAACGCCTCAAACGTCTTACCAAGCCCGACTGAGTCAGCGATTATACAACCGTTGTGCTTCTCCAGTTTATCTATAGCACCAAGCACACCATCACGCTGGAACCGGTATAACTTACTCCAAATGAGCGTATCTTTGATACCTGTTTTCGTCTTAACGATATTCTCTTCGTTAATGTCCTCCAAGTACTCACGGAAGATGTTATAGAGAGTGACAAAATATAAAAATTGCGGCGAGTTCTCTTTGTATACCGTCTCCATGCTATGAAGTACTTCTTCAGTCACCACTTCGGTCATAGTCGGGTCAGACCAGATTTCATCAAACCACGACAAGAGCTGTTCAGTAGCGGCCGTGTCATCAGAAAACACATTCATCTCTAGTGTGCGAGATGGCGAATAGCCAAGCCCAGCTGAGGTAAAGTCGAGCGTGCCCTGCACCATACTCGATTTGTCTTGATTCTTGATATGGATAGCCCGAGCCCGAGAGACATCAGACTTCTTGAGTGACCGGAACTCTACCTGACTCTTTATCCACTCAGCACATTCCCGAGCGACGGTAGATTGAGTTAGCTCGTTACGCAAACGAATCTCATACTCGTTACCAGACACTCCCCGTTCACGTTGTTTCTTCTTAATGATGAACTCCCGAGACTCTTCCACCTCAGTAGTAAAGGTTGGCTCGACGAAGAGAAACCGTAGAGAATCAATGCCTCCCAGGGCATCTTTAAGCTTTTCATAGGCGTACATGGTGAAGTACGCTGAAATCACTGATAGTTTGGCGCCTTGTCGTATTTCTGACTCCAGTACGTCTGCTACTCGATGCTTTTTATTATCCAGTAATTTCTCCATATAATATTCATATAGACTAGCACTTTAGCCCAATTTAGCAATTTTATGCCCCTGTAAAATAAGGAAGCAAATGAACTATATAACGTCGCTCAATACTTTCCAGATTTTCACCATGGCATACGTATCCTGCCCGCAATATTCACGCAGTCCTTCTATTTGTTTCTGCTTTTCCGTCTCGTCATACTCACCGGTCACTATACGATTCCATGTATCTGCTGCCATTCCACCGTCTCTTTGTAGCTCATGCTAGGTACCAGCACCGGAAGTACATACTTAATTGAAGCACTGCCTTTGAAAGCCGGATGCCAGAACGTCACTCGGTTGTCATCAAACATATCCATCAAGTCTACGATGCGACCTTGAACAGACTCAATGAAGTCCGCATAGCTCAGGTTACGTTCTGCCAGTGGTTTATTCACTAGACTCTTTTCGAACTTCTGATTCCACACGAGGATACTCCCAAACGTCGGTAAATTGGCTCGTATAACATCGTCCACGAAACCTTGCTAAATCAGTTACTGTTGAATAGTGTAATAATGCTAAAACACAAAGGCGACACCTACGGTGTCGCCTTTGTGTTTTCGCTCATATTTTAGACTACATCATGACTGATAATTCTTTTGTCGGTCGTTTCTTTTGTGCAACAGGTCGTTTCAATTTTTTCTTCACTTCAAATGAAAGTTCACCTTTCTTCATTGAAACTGAAACGGTTCCTCCTTGAAGCATACCCTCACCAACCATCATCGATGCAACAGGAGTGAGTATCTTTGACTGAATAACACGCTTCAAAGGACGCGCACCGAACTTAGGGTCGTATCCTTCCCTCGCAATATAATCAAGCACATCAGTCGTAACCGTAAGCGTAATTTCTTTTTGACGAAGGCGTTCTACTACCAATTTCACTTGCATATCCACAATACCACGGATAGTCTCACGGGAAAGAATATCGAAGATAATAATCTCATCAAGTCGATTCAAAAACTCGGGACGGAAAAAGTTTTTAAGACTATCAGCAACCTTATCTTTTGCCTGCTCGTACTGCATACCCACATCAGAGGGACCGCCAAATCCAAATTTACTCATTCTATCAATATGCTCTGCACCAATGTTTGAGGTCATAATAATAACGGTATTTTTGAAATTCACCTTACGTCCCTTCGCATCAGTAAGATGTCCAGAGTCGAGTACCTGCAACAAAATATTGAACACCTCCGGATGCGCCTTCTCAATTTCATCAAGTAAAATCACTGAGTACGGCCGGTGACGAACAAGCTCGGTAATAGAGCCACCCTCTTCGTGTCCCACGTACCCAGGAGGAGAACCAATGATTTTTGATACAGAATGCTTTTCCATATACTCACTCATATCAATACGTACCAACGCACTTTCATCATTAAACATAAACTCAGCGAGTGCACGAGAAAGCTCTGTCTTCCCCACACCTGTCGGACCAAGGAAAAGGAAGGAACCAATTGGTCTGTTAGGATCTGCGATACCTGCTCGCGAACGCTTTACCGCATCTGCCACTCGCTTCACTGCATCCGCTTGTCCAACAACTCGTTCTGAAAGCACCTCTTCCATACGTGCAAGTTTCTTCGCTTCTGCTTCAAGCATTCGAGATACAGGGATACCAGTCCACTTTGAAACCACTCCTGCAATGTCTTC
>JAHFMK010000003.1:0-9707 GCA_023264435.1 Candidatus Kaiserbacteria bacterium | reverse complement strand
ACACCTCTCAATATTGCAATTGCATCTTCCACTGAAGGTTCATTGACGTACACGGGCTGAAAACGTCGAGTCAATGCGGGGTCACGCTCAATATGCTTTTGATATTCCTTTAATGTTGTCGCGCCAATCACACGCATCTCTCCTCGTGCAAGCGCTGGTTTAAGCATGTTTGATGCATCCATTGAACCCTCTGCTTGTCCCGCACCCACAATAGTGTGCAACTCATCAATAAAAAGTATTACTCCACCCTGTGCCTGCTCGACTTCTTTCATCACTTGTTTAAGCCGTTCTTCAAATTCACCACGAAATTTTGTACCTGCCACCAAAAGCCCAAGGTCAAGCGAAAGAATTTCTTTTTCTCGTACTGATTCAGGCACATTTCCTTGCACAATGGCATTTGCAAGACCTTCGGCAATTGCAGTCTTCCCCACTCCTGCTTCACCAATAAGGACTGGATTATTTTTTGTACGTCGGGAAAGGATTTGAATGACACGTTGAATTTCTGCATCACGGCCAATCACTGGGTCGAGTTTATTTTCCTGTGCAAGCTTTGTGAGATTTCGTGCATACTTTGAAAGGGCACGATATTTCTTCGGTGATTGTGCATCAGTTACATTATGTTCACGAACTTCTTTCAATGCGTTCTGAATTTTCTTTTTATCTACGTGTGCACGATTGAGTACTTCTATCGCAGGGCCTGGATGTTCGAGAAGTGCAAGGAAGAGATGTTCAACGCCTACATACGAGTCATTCAGACTTTGTGCAATACGACCTGATTCTTCCAGTGCTTGTGCAAGGTCTGGGGTAAGATAAAGCTGATATGACTGTGACATGGAAACTGTCTGACCAACATTTGGTACTTCAAGTGCTTCAATGAGTAAGTCAGTGAGGGTAATAATATCAATATCTAGTCTATCAAGTAATGAGATGACCGTATTCTCATCTTGCATAATAAGTGCAGCAAGAAGATGTGTGGGACTGACATGATTTTGCCCACGTTCAATAGCAAGCTCGTGTGCTTTACGAATTGCTTCCTTTGCTCTTGATGTAAAATTATGAAAATTTGGCATATATATAGTACAGTAACTATTATACGTGAAATCCTGATAAACGAGAAAAAATGGTATGGATATCTTTCACGTGTGTTTTAAATAATACAATTATTTTACTAAAAGTCAATTTTCAGTCTGAGGTTTCATGAGGGTCATATAGTTTTTGAGTGCATCCACTGCACGTATAATGTCGGCACGGGCACTTTCCTCGCCAAGGGTAAAACGAATAGTGGAAAGTGCCCGTGCAGTATCTCCACTTATTTCCTGCACAACAGCCGAACCATTTCCTTTCCCTACGCCACACGCACTTCGCGTTGAAGCAGAAACACCCTGTGCATCAAGTGTTATCACTGCATATTCTCCATCATATCCCACTATCGAAATATTTACATTATTTGCGACACGATGTGTAAGACTTCCATTTACCAATGCGTGTGGAAGTTTCTCCGTGATTTTTTCGAAGAAAAAATCACGGAGAAACTTTATCTTTTCACTTCTTGCTTTCCAATATTTCTGTGCACGCACCAATGCCTCCACACACCCCACAATTAATGCAGTATTTTCTGTCCCTGCACGCATTCCCATTTCCTGTCCACCACCAAACATAATAGGATTGAGCGATACCCAATGTCGCTTCACTAGCACCCCCACACCTTTGGGACCATAGCACTTCCCTGCATCAAGTGAGAGCATATCGACACCGAGCATATCGAGAGCACAAGGGAGCCACAACGGTGCCTGACATGCGTCAATATGTATCCGTACGGTGGTATCGTGTGCGTCATTCCATGCTCGCACCATACGTGAGATTTTTTTTACATCTTGAATAACTCCAATTTCTGAATTAACATATGCACACGTGACCAGACGAGTCTGTGGCGAAAGAAGTGTTTGTAATGCAGGTACATCAATACGTCCATCACTATCAATTGGTATGTACCGAATCACCACTCCTCGCTTTTCAAGAGAACGAAGGGTTTCAGTGATTGAAGGATGCTCAATGCGAGTTGTAATAATCTCCATCGTCTCATATGCAATACCTGTACCATGCAAATTTTCAATCAACCCTATAATTGCAAGATTATTTGACTCAGTACCACCACTCGTAAAGATACAATCTGCGGGGCGTACGTTAAGTATGTGCGCGAGCTTCGCTCGCGCACCATCAATGACCTCACGCACCATCACACCCTCAGTATATATCGCACTTGCATTCGCCCATTTCTCAGAAAAAAATGGTTGCATTGCTTTATATACCTCAGGATGCACAGGCGTTGTTGATGCATAATCAAGGTGTATTCGTTTCTTCTGCTTCCAAAAATTTAAGCCTTGCATCATTGCAAAATAATGTCACGCTTTATATATTATGTAAATAAGCATACCGTGATACTTTCACTATTCAGCATCACGCAATATCTAGTATTACACTTTGTCGAGCGTATACATTATTGAACTCGATTTATACAACATATAGCTAAATACGTACATATCTGCTATACTCCCAGAGTAATTGCATATACCTGTACAACAGGTATTTTTAAAACCACACTCTTATGGCAAAATCAAAAACAACACAAAGTAATATTGTCACTCGCCCACCAATTGTGGTGATTATGGGGCATATTGACCACGGAAAATCAACACTTCTCGACTATATCCGGAGCTCAAACATTGTTGCGGGCGAAGCAGGTGGCATTACGCAACATCTTTCTGCCTATCGTGTTGAACACACCACCAAAGATGGTCTCACAAAACACATAACATTTCTTGATACTCCTGGGCATGAGGCATTCCAAAAAATGCGTTTCCGCGGTGCCGACATAGCTGATATTGCCATTCTTATTGTATCTGCGGAAGATGGTGTAAAACCGCAAACTCTTGAAGCACTTACCTGTATTAAAAAAGCAGGTATTCCTTTTATTGTTGCAATCAACAAAATAGACAAACCCGGAGCAGACCTCGTCCGCACGCAATCAAGTCTTATTGAAAACGAAATATACATTGAAGGAATGGGTGGTGACATCTCATGGGCACCTATTTCTGCAAAAACAGGGAAAGGTGTTGATGAGCTTCTTGATATTCTTCTCCTCACCGCAGACCTCGCAGAATTTACCACTGACGAACATGAAAATGCATCAGGAAGTGTTATTGAAGGAAAGCTTGATAGTAAGCGTGGAAGTACTGCGACACTAATGATTAAAAATGGTGTCCTTCGCTCGGGAGATTTTGTTGTTTCAGGCACAAGTTTTGCGCCTGTGCGTATTATGGAAGACTGGTCAGGGAAAACTATTACCGAAGCTCGTGCATCTGAACCTGTAGGTATTGTTGGATGGAGTGACGTACCGAGCGTTGGTGCACCATTTATAACCGTATCATCAAAAAAGGATGCAGAGAAACATGTGCAGGAACATGCCAAAGCACCGACTCACGAAACTGACTATGATGCAACACTTCCCAACATTCCCCTTCTTATAAAAGCAGACGTACTCGGTACCATTGATGCTATTTTGCACGAGCTTCAAAAATATAAATCAGACCGTTTTACTGTGCGTATCATCGGTACGGGTGTCGGTCCCATCTCATCAAATGATATCCATAATGTTAGTGCAACACCTCAAGCAATTATTGTAGGCTTCAATGTAAAACCAGACCGAGCAGCAATTGACCTTGCGGAACGTCTTGGGGTAGAAATTGAGACCTTTGATATTATATATAAACTTTCTGAATGGCTTGAAACTGCACTCAAAGCACGGACACCAAAGAAAGAAGAAAAGATAGTGACAGGACGTGCAAAAATTTTAAAACATTTTAGTTCACAAAAAAATGCACATGTGCTTGGTGGACGGGCAGAAGAAGGCACACTCACACTCAATCAGCATGTCCGTATCACGCGGAGAGATGTGGTACTTGGCTCGGGCATACTCAAAAATCTCCAACAACATAAATCAAATGTGAAAGCAATAACTGAAGGAGAATTTGGTATGCAACTTGATAGCAAAGTTGAAATTGCACCTGGTGATTATATTGAAGCATTTGATACTGTAATTACCTAAGTATGGAATATGACAAACATGAGCGCGTACGCTCACTACTGATGGCAGTTGTTGCACAATTTATTCGTGAAGAGGCAAATTCTGATCCACTTATCACTGTGACAAATGTTATCGTCTCAGAAAATTTTCGTACTGTTACAGTGTTATTTACAACTATACCCGATGGAAAAGAGTCCGACGTGCTTATTTTTCTTACACGAAAAGCTTCGGAGCTTCGTTCATATGTCAAAAAACATGCACGACTAAAATATATTCCTCACATTGATTTTGAGATTGATTATGGTGAACGTCACCGACAACACATGGATGAAGTAGTGAAAAAGATTGAAAAGGGTGAATAAAAACCAATGCAAAGACACAGTCACACACACACACTTCTGTCGTCACTAGTTGCGACCCATACTATATCACTTCGCTCACTCACAAAGATATCGCATACGGTCTTCGAGCCCTGACGTGCTGTTTCCCAAACAGCACTGTGGCTGTCCATATTTTCACTTCGTTCAAATTTGTCCACCCACCAGGGCTCGGTCATTACATGACCAGTACACCGTATGGATACTTTGTTTCGCTCACTCACAAAGATATCGCATACGGTCTTCGAGCCCTGACGTGCTGTTTCCCAAACAGCACTGTGGCTGTCCATATTTTCACTTCGTTCAAATTTGTCCACCCACCAGGGCTCGAACCTGGGACCGTCTCCTTAAGAGGGAGCTGCTCTACCAACTGAGCTATGGGTGGATATATAATTTTGTGTACCATCTCATTAATGAGGGTAGGGAGTGTTGGACACTGTCTACGCAAGATCTCTGAACTATATACGATTGGATTGAACAGTCATGAGTGTACTAAAAATATCATTCTAAAACAAGACCTATATAAATATATTTTAATACACAAGAATATGTTATCATATCGCGATGTCCGGGTGGCGGAATTGGTAGACGCGAGGGACTTAAAATCCCTTGTCATTTAAACGGCGTGCGGGTTCGATTCCCGCCCTGGGCACTCAGAGAATAAGTCCAGTGTTGTGCTGGGCTTTTTCTGTGTGTCTGAGGGAATTATACTAACTGAATAGGAGTTATTAATTTTTGAAAATATGATATAGTCATACGACTGCGTGAGTGGCGTAATGGTAGCCGCGCTAGTCTTAGGAACTAGTGGAGCAATCCGTGGAGGTTCGAGTCCTCTCTCACGCACAGATAGAAGCCTACGAATGTGGGTTTTCAACTTTGTTTTCTGACCGAAAAATGCTAAACTGCAAACGTTCATAAGGCCAGATGGCGAAGTGGTAACGCTTCGGTCTGCAAAACCGACACGCGTGGGTTCGATTCCCACTCTGGCCTCATGGAAAAAGTCCAGTGTTGTGCTGGGCTTTTTACATGAGCCAAGAGAATAGAACCTGCATAGCAGACAAAAACAGCTGGCACTTCGTGCCAGCTGTTTTTACTCCTCTACCCTACCGCTTTACACTTTTCATTCGATGCTTTTTAAACTGCTCCAACTTCTTCTTATGATTATTTTTAATCAATCGTTTCTTTACTATTTCTGGAAGCTTATCAAACGTCATACACTTATATGAACAATATCCCTTTTTTTTCTCAACACATGATGTACATCCAATAAATAGCACATGGCATGCCTGATTTTTGCAATGTCGATGAGTATCAGACTTATTTTTCCCACACAGATGACAGTATGCAATTACATCGTCACTAATCCGCTCCCCCATCCGTTCATCAAATACAAAATTTTTTCCCTTAAATCTGTTTGGCAATCCTTCCTCGTCAATCTGTCGTTTATAGTCAATAATACCTCCCTTCAAATGCTTCACATCCGTAAACCCATTATGTCGTAACCATGCACTTGCCTTCTCACATCGAATACCACCTGTACAGTATAGTGCAATTTTTTTATTCTTATGGACTTTTAGAAGCTCTGGGACTATGTTCAACTCCTCACGAAAAGTATCAACATCAGGAGTAATTGCATTTTCAAAATGTCCCACTTCACTTTCATACCCATTACGCATATCCACTACAATCGCGTCAGAGTCTTCAATATATTCATTCATCTCTTTTGCAGTGAGATACTCTCCTGTTTTCGTCACGTCAAATGCACTGTCATCAAGTCCATCCGCTACAATTTTTTCCTTTACTTTGATAGTGAGTTTATAAAAGGAGATCGTATCTGCCTCCTCCACCGCAATTTTATATGGAATTCCTGCAAACTCTGCTTTTCCCTGTATATACGCATCAAAATCATTCCACCGTATAGAAGGGATATTCATCTGTGCATTAATACCCTCTGACGCCACATAAATACGTCCCAAACATCCAAATTCTGAGAGTCGTGTATAGAGCTCATCTCGCAATGCCTTTGGGTTTTCGATACGTACATAGCGATAAAATGAAAATGTCCGACGTGGCGTATTATCCTCTAGAACATGCTTTTTCTGCTCTGTCCGAGCGAGTGTTGGTCGTTTAATACTCATGCCAGCATCATACCGCATAATCTTATTTTTTGAAATAATATGGCGTGTTATATGTCTCGATAAACGCAACCAAATCTTTGACTTTTTATAAAAAAGTAGTATAATCCAATCATGGCGCTTAATAGAAATTTATCTATTTTGCATTTTGCTCTTTGACAATTGAGAGAGGTACGAACAATGAAGCACATACTGTTTTGGATTGTACTTGGAACGGTTGCATTTTTTGCAATTAATGTCTTCACACACAATGAAACGACTGGAATAAATCCTCAAGAAAAGATTTCCGTAATACAAACAATATCGGAATTCTTCTCACACGAGAAACATGATAGTAACCAACACACTCCGTCAACACATACGGTTAATTCTACTGAATTCTCAGTATGGACGTTGTTATATTTCACTATTGGAATATATGTTGGTGGATTTCTTTTTCTTTTTCTTCTGTCGATACTTCCTGGTGGAATTGCTCGTTTGGCAAATAAACCCAATCGATATCGTCCATCCGAAGATGCAATGACAAAAGATTACCCACCTTCAGAGTTTGGTTTCTTTACACAGCTCGCACCTGGTCAGGTGAAAATAGTCCAAATGAGTGGGCGTTTTGTTCGGTGCATTATGAAATTCAACGACCATACCTTCAAAGGGTTTATTCTTGAAAATGACGACATCCTAAATAATGAATTAGATATTAGCCACGGAAAATATTGGGAAGTTGTCAAAACCAAGGGTAAAAATCAAGACGCACATCCTATTCCGAAGCCATTGTTCAAACGCACTGACTTAGGGAAAGTAAACATGTGGATACTTTTTGTGGGATACTTGCCTGTCCGTATGCCATGGTGGCTTTGGAAACGATGGGTCTATGATATTACCGGATATGTCTTTACCGGTGTATACCCGTTCCGTTCAGTCATGACATATCGGATTGAACGAAACAAGCGAAACCGAAACAATCAAGGTCGAGAGGTGCATATTACGAAGGAGGATTACAGTGATCACTTCAGGGTTGCTGATTTTCAATTCCCACTTATTATCCCTGAAGCTGATACGAGCGATAAAATACCGGTACGCATGTATATCGACATCATCCTCAGGGTATATAACCCGTACGAGGCTGCATACGGAACCGATAATTGGGCATCGCGACTTGAATCAGCAACTGCTGATACAGTCAATATTTACACTCGAGCACGACCTCTAGAGGAGGTACTTTCTGCAAAAGGTGAAGAGGCTGCACGAACACTCTCGCATGAGATAAAAGAAATTGGGACACTCCCTGATGAAGATACGCAAGAATCACCGAAAAAAAAATTAAAGGATGGTAGGAGAGTTACTGAAGTCACTTCGTTTGGACTTATCATTAGTCAAGTCTTGATTACTGATATTTCACCCATTGAACCAACATCCGATGCACAACGAAAACTCGGTTCACTTGCCTACGCACGCATTGAGAGCGATGCTATGGCAGCACGAGCTGTTGGTCAAGCTGCAGAGTTAAGAGAAATAAACAAAGCAGTAGATGATGCTGGCGAAACAGGACTTGCAGTGCTTGAATCGAGAACTCGTGTCAATACAGCGGAAGCTGCTGGTGACCGAGCAATCATCATTCTTGGAGGAAATAACAATACTGTTGATCCAATCCAAGTAGCAACACTGAAAGAACTTAAAGCACTGAACAAAAAAATAACAAAAACAACGAAAGAGGAGTAAATGGTATGGGAATAACGCAGATAATACTTCTTGGGCTACTGGTTGTGATAATTCTCTTTGTCTTCGCATATCTTATGCTGGTCAAATGGGAGGTCTCGACAAGACAAGCTCCGAAACCTCCACACACAACTGAGACACGAGCACCTCACGGTGCTAGTGTCTCAGCATCCACAAAAACTCCAACGCGTGCACAGTGGTTGAAAGTGTGGATAATGTCATCTGTGGGTTCTACAGTGCGAGTAGCGATTGCACTCGCACTCATTGCAGGACTCATCGTGGGTATGAAGTACATGGATGTGACGACATGGTATGCCACTGTCACACAGGGAGTACCATCCACGATCATCATTGCAGGACTCATTCTCCTTGCCATTGTGGGTACAGAAAGCTACAAAAGTGGTGGAGTGGAAGCGAAGTGGATTACTCGACTTCTCGTTGTGGGATTGTTTGTCTATATCATTTTATTTTTCGTCTTCGGCAGAAAAGTCAATGATGTGATAGGGACATTCCAAAAAGACAACGCGGAGACCATCTTCAATGCACAACCAACTCAAAAAGAAGCAGGACGGACTTATTCGTCTCGTGAGTCCCCAGTTGCAACAAAATCCTTTGTTGCAACAAAAACTGAATGGAAGGAGGTTTCGCAAGAAGGAGACTTATGTATACGAACATGGATCGCAGATGGACTGCCTCCATTTTTAAATGTTCTTTTTTTCGAGGAAAAAATCAGAGGAGAATGGGTTACTTATGGAAGTGAAAAAACCCAAAAGCATTTTCCTGAACGCTTTCGATGGAAAGTGAAGGAAGACTTTGATGGTGATGAAATTGAAATTCACTATCAATTCAAAAAACCTGGAAAATGTATGTAAGAAGCTAAACCACAAAGCGCGGATGCAATGTCCGCGCTTTTTTATTCTATCCATGAGTATCGACTTTACTTAAACAGAAATAACTGGAGAAGTGACAATATTTGCATCAATTCCAAATGTCCCTGTGGCAATCTTAAGAATTGCATATGCTGAAACCATAACAACCAAACCAATAATGCCATACAGCATATGTGTACGCCCTTCAGAACGTGCATGCTCATCATCCGCATGAAGAACATATTCATATATACCATATAAGAATATGAGCAACGCAACAGACGCCATGAGTGTTATGAGTGGGAAAAGTATAGCCTGCTCTATCCGATTTACAATACTACTTGCCGCCACCTCATGCGATTGCATACCTAATTATTATTTACGGGAAGATTAGGAATTGCTTGAATATTTTGTCCTTGAAATCCAAGTCCATTTGCAAAAATATTGACAATACCCCAGAGTGAAACCATAACCACAAAACCTATAATTGCCCATAGCATGAGTTGTTTTCCCTCCTTCTGTTTTTCTT
>JAHFMK010000058.1 GCA_023264435.1 Candidatus Kaiserbacteria bacterium | reverse complement strand
TTCACGGGTGCTGTAAATGACTGTACAAGAGCATCAATTTTTTTTCGCACATCTTCGTCACCACCCTTCTGAGCGTATTCGAGTACAAGATTACGGAACTCAGCATATGCATATTGGTCTTTTAATGATTCCTTCCCTTTCCGAAGAATTTCGGTCAAACCTTGCCAACTACGCAGATCAAAAGCAGATATATCTCCGTTCGTGTTACTGCCTAAAACAGCACTGTGTGAAGTACTTTTTCCTCCCATAATGTATATATTGTAACACCCAAATTTTTTTCTTATTTTATTGAGCGTTGATAACTCTAAAAAAATTATGAAATATACCGAGCACGAATTTCTGCATCAATGATACTTCGCTGTGTGCCATATTTCAGTGATGAAAATTCTATTACTTGTTGTGCATATTCCATATCAGTTTCATGTGGCGACATGGTATGAAAACTAAAAGGAGTTGTTGGCGAACCGTTGGCAAGTATTCGTGCATATGCATTACGATTTTCAATATTAATCAAATCATTTGCGGTAAATACGGGATGGAATTGTTTTGCAAGAAATTCTCCATCTTCGGTACCAACTCTGAATGCAGCGATAGAACCAACGTTTCCAAACACTGCATCGCGTATATTCTCGTCAATTTGTGCAATAAATTGATGGGCAATCGTAAGTCCTAGTTTGTATTTTCGTGCTTCAGACAGAATTGCTGAAATGGAATTAGTGGTGACGTTTTGAAATTCATCAATATACAAATAAAATGGTGGCAGTGATCGCGTTACATCATCCACCCGCGAAAGTGCTGCCATAAGTATTTTCCCGACAATAATCATACCAATGAGGTTTGCATTTATTTCACCCAATTTTCCTTTTGAAAGATTTACTAACAGGATTTTCTTTGAATCCATCACATCACGAAAATTAAATGATGACTTTTGCTGTCCGATAATCGGACGCATGTAATCATTCGCGGTGAGAGGGTCAATTTTCGAGGTGATATAGGGAACAATATTTTCGAGTGAGGATTCCCCTCCTGCTTTTGATGCAATTTTATCCCAAAATTGCTTTACGACGGGATTAGTCGCCCTGCTCAATTTGTAATTTCGATATTCACTATCCGACATAACACGAGATATATCGAGTAATGTACTTCCAGATTCTGGGTCTTCAAGAACCAGTAATGTGGCATTTCTAAAATACTGTTCAAACATAGGACCAAGTGCTTCAGAGTTGGCTCCATATAATTTTTTAAATATTGAAAGAAGCTCATTTACCACAAATGTTTTTTGTTCAGGGAAACGAATATCGTATTCAAGCATATTAAGTCCAATAGCGGTTTGCATGTTCGAGGGGTCAAAATAAATAACATCATCTAGTCGTTCAGGTGGTATTGCTGAAAGCACATCGACAATATCAGTACCATGTGGGTCAATCATACATACTCCTGCACCCGCTTGAATATCTTGTATAATCATATTTTTAAGGAGTGTTGTTTTACCTGTTCCTGTTTGTCCGATTACATAAAAATGTCGCAATCTGTCCTCAGGAGTAAGATAGATTTTTTTCTTACTATTGCGAAATTCATTCTCACCGAGCAAGGTCCCAGATGTTGGCATATCAATAGGTGCTGGAGCATGTTTTGCACGAGACTGCTTAAATTGTGGTGAGGATTCGACTCCTTCCGAAGGAAAATGCATAATAGTTGCGAGTTCTGCAATTGAAAGTGGGGTCACCGATGACGGTGCAAATTCACGAAAAGAGAATGCTTTTAACGTACGTATTTTTTCAATACCATTTTGTCGTTTAGCAACAAAATGGTTCCCTTGTGTGTTTTCAAATTGATGAAAACTTGATTCGAGTTCTGTGAGTATTTGCTGTGCTCGCATCTCAGACGATGCGGAAACCACAAGGCGAATATTGGTTGCAAGTATCGGTGTACTTATTTTTTTTCTAAATAATTCTATTTTCTCACTGCTGTTTACTTTCGCTCTGTTCTCTTCTTTCATTTTAGATTTCGAAAAAATGACTTCTTTAAATCCTTCATACAATTCCCCACCGAGCGTACTCTTACGAATTGCCACATCTACCTTCTCGCCATCTTCAATACGTTTGATAATACTCTTGTACTTATCATTATATTTTATGGTACTCATACCCACCACAATTTGAATTGATGCACCTCCACCATCTCGTTCTATCTTTGAAAATGCATTGAGCAGTACAGATAGTGGATCCACTTCAAACGTGTCATGCATTTTGAAAGGATATAGAGGATGTTTTTTTTGTGTCAAAATAGAGACCATGCTCGCTCCTCCTTGCACAAAAATATTGTAATCATTTTGTTGTTCAATGAGTACCACATGAGGAAACAATGAGAGTGCTTGCTTCTCAAATAAATTCACAAACTCGTCAGGTATAGCAACATAAAAAATAATGTCATCTCGCTTATCAGAGACTGCAATTTCGAGTGCATACAAATGTGGTGCGATACTCCCCATCGTAACGGTCTGCATACCCGCATAAAACTGTTCCATTCCAAGGAAAATAGTTTTCAAAGTATTTGCATGCTCATTGTCTGAATATCGAGGTAATGATATTTCAAATAACGTCATATGAAGCACATTCCATATTGGCTTATCTTTTTCGATATCTGCAATTGCATACTCTCCCCGTAAAAAAGTAACTAATTTTTTATGTACTTCATCAGTCAAAAATGGGTCATCAAGCTTTTCAAGCACTGAGAGTGCATTGCGTATACCTTTCTCGTGCACTAATTGCATGACTTCGTCTACTTTATACGTAGCTATCTCAATATGTTGATGTGATGATGCAAGTGTATGTTGGTCAATAATATGTTTTTTATCAAGTACAACAGTAGGATCATGCTCTGCATATTCACGTATGACCTGTTTCCCGATAGTCTCTCTGTCCATACTGTCCACTTCCTTTGAGCGTGCAAGTAATTCACGCTCACGTTCTGCAACATGGTTTCGTAAAAATGCAACTTCATCTTCGAGAGAAGCAAACTTCTTTTGTGACAAGACTTCCATATATCACATAGTATACCCCATCAGCAGTGATAATTTTGTTTTTTCTAGCCACTGTGTGAGTTATCGCTTTGCAAGAATAGTACGCTTGTATGTATCAAGATGAAGAAGTGCTTCGCCCGTACCTTTTGCAACACAAAAAAGTGCTTGATCGGCAAGTACTGCATGTACTCCCGTACGTCGCTTTACAAGCTCAGGAAAATTTCGTAATTGTGAAGTACCTCCTGTCATAATAATCCCATGGTCAATAATATCGGACGCGAGCTCAGGTGGAGTATCTTGGAAGACGTCTTTAATTGCTTTGACCATTTCTCGAAGCTCTTTGGAAATGGCTCGCACCACTTCATTGGTTTTCATTTCTGTAGTACGAGGAAGTCCTGTAAGCATATCTCGTCCTTTCACTTCCATGGTAAGTTCCTCTTCGACGGGAAGCGCTGAACCAATGGTGATTTTTATATCTTCGGCAGTTTTTTCACCAATAGAGATATTGTGAGTCTTTTTCGCATAATCAATAATTGCCATATCAATTTTATTCCCTGCAACTTTCACCGAATTAGATGCAACAATACCCCCCAAAGAAATAACCGCTGCATCTATCGTTCCACCACCAATATCAACAATCATGTGTCCTTGTGGCTCATATATAGGTACGTTTGCACCAATTGCTGCGAGTATAGGTTCTTTTACCACGTATACATTTCGTGCTCCCGCTTTCAGTGTCGCTTCTATCACTGCACGTTTTTCCGTAGAACTTACCCCCGCAGGGACTGAGACAATCACATCAGGTTTAAAAATAGTAAACTTCCCCATTGCTTTTTTAAGAAAATAACGAAGCATTGCTTCGGTGACACGATAATCAGCTATCACACCATCACGCATTGGTCGATATGCACGTATGGTATCAGGAGTTCTTCCAAGCATTCGCTTTGCTTCGCTTCCTACCGCCAAGATTTCGTTGGTGTCAGAAACAGCTACCACTGATGGTTCATTGAGTACAATACCTTTTCCATGCACAAACACGAGCACGTTGGTGGTGCCAAGGTCGATGCCAATACGAGGAGTGAAACTTTTACGCATAGTGGGCTTAATAGTACCTGCAAATAGCATTTTCTCAAAATACTTGTTTTCACCATGACACACTGGTACTCATATAGCATATCTGCTATATTGCTAAGATATGGAAAAACATATAGGAGCACGGATAGCCGACCTCCGTGAGACACAGGGCATGACCCAAAGTGATTTAGCAAAGATACTACACACGACGCAAAGTGCGATTGCACGCATG